>JAGGWE010000215.1 GCA_021157665.1 Sulfurimonas sp. | reverse complement strand
TATTTGAAATAGTCCTAAAAGTTTTGCATCAAGATTTATATAATACAATCCTAACATAAACATCATAAGTAAAAAACTAATAATTGCTGGTACACTTTTTTTAATCACTAAAGAACCAACTGCTAATAATAATACTATAGTTAATAAAACTAAATTCATTGTGTCACCTCCTTATTGGCTTCAAGTTCTGCTGCCTTTTTTTTAGCAAGTAACTCTTTTTTGACCCTTGCTGCTTCCTCTTTTTCTAAGCGAGCATCAATATAGCTTTGTGGAATATCTACATTTTCCCAAAAATCTTGTTGATCTTTGTGCCAACCACCAGTTAGCATATCATAACGACCACCACTTAAAACAATAGATTTTTCTGGTTTTGTGGGGCAAACATCTTCACATAAACCACAAAAGACACAAACAGAAAGATTTACTTCAGGAACAATATTTTGTTTTTTAAAAGGTAGTTTTTTCATAGTTATTGCACCTGTTGGACAAATTTTATTACAAGAATCACATCCAATACAAGTCTCATAATTAATTTTATGTTCCCCTCTATAGCGAGATGGATTATGCATAGCTTCAAAACGGATATCCTTAGTTGCTGGACTTTTTATAGCAAATGCTTTAGCAACTCTTAAAGTTCTTTTTAAAATATCTAATAAAATCATCTAAAGCCCCATAAACCAAATTGATTTAGCAAAAAATACCCATGCTAGATTAAGGAGTGCAAGAGGTACCATATATTTCCAAGAGAAGATTAACATCTGTTTTAGTGTAATTCTAGGAGTTGCTGCACGAATTGTCATCATAACAATTGCTATGAGTAACATTTTTGTAAAAAAGAAAAAGTAACTATCAAAAAATAGACCTTTATATGCCCCAAGAAAGAGTGTACTAGCTCCAGCAAATATAGCCATAAACTCTGCAAATTTTGCAACTTGTAAAAGGAAGTAATTTGTTCCACTATATTCAGTGTAAAAACCATTAACTATCTCTTGTTCTGCATCAGGAATATTAAAAGGTGGTTGTTCAAGTAGTCCTAAAAGTGATATAAAATAGAGTATAAACCCTGGAAAAAGGATAAGTAAACTAAGCCATGAACTTTGCTCAACAATTGTTCCTAAATGCATAGTTGAAAATAAAACAGCAGGCGATAGAGCAGCTAATAAAAAGGTAGTCTCCATTGAGATTGATTGAGTTAAGATTCTAATACCACCTAAAAAAGAGTATTTATTGTTTGAACCAAAACCTGTTAAAAAAAGTAAAAATGGTTCTATACCTATAAGTACCACTAGAGCTAAAAGCCCAAATTTAGTATCAATAACTACAAAACCATCCATCCAAGGGATAAAAGCAGATGGTAATATAGCAAAAATAAGTGCAAGAAGTGGCATCATAGAGAAAAGATAAGGATTTACACCAACAGGGGTAATACTCTCTTTTGTGAGAAGTTTACTAAGATCAAAAAGTGTTTGATAACTTCCTGCTATACCATTAAAACTAGGACCGACACGCTTATGTAATGCCGCCATAAATTTTCTAAAAAACCAATAAAGTCCAACTGTCCAAACTAAAGCATAAAGTAATCCAGGAAAAATAAAAGCGGAAAAGAATATATCACTCATCTATCTAAATCCCCCTGACAAACATAAAGACTTCCAAAAATAAGTGGAATATCTGAAAGTGTTTGACCTTTTAAAAGGTGATTTAACATCATAGTATGATTAAAACTAGGAGCGCGCATTTTTAGTCTATATGGCGATGTTGCTTTCTCTTGTGTAACTAGATGCATAAGAACTTCCCCTCTTGCCCACTCTACACGACTTATAGCCTCACCTTTAGGGAGTTTTTTTGGTACTTTTACAAGATGATCTTTTGTTGGATCCATCTCTTTGTTATCAACAGCTTTTTGAATATGTGCTTTTGCTTGTTTTATAATATCTACTGAATGTTTTAACTCTTCAAAAATCATAACAAATCTATCTTTTGCACTTCCATTTTCTTGTGTGATATATTTTAAATCTAACTCATCATACGCAGCATAAGGCTCATCTATTCTTATATCTGTTTTTACACCAGATGCACGAGCAACAATTCCACTTAAACCATATTTATAAATCTCATCTGCACTTAAAACACCAACATTATTAGCCCTAAGTTTCATAGTTGGATTATTTACAAATATAGCTTCAACCTCATCTATGGTTGTATCAAATTTATCTAATGCTTTTTGAAGTTCATCAAACATAGTCATATCTAAACCATATCTTACACCACCTGGCTCAACTGAAGCAGTAGCAATTCTAGCACCTGAATAGGATTCCAAAAAGTCAAGAAAAAACTCTCTAGTATCCATATTCCACATAGCTAAGGTATGAAGTCCCATATTGTTAAAAAATCCACCCAATCCCATAAAATGTGAAGAGATACGAGCAACTTCACCCAAAAGAACACGCATCCATTTTGCAAAAGGTGTTATCTCAACACCTGCTATCTCCTCAACAGCCATCGCATAACCAACCATAGAGTTTATATTATCCATAAAACAGAGTCTCTCAACAGAAACAATAGCTCCAATAAAATCTTTTTTTGTAACAAGATGCTCTAAAGCACGCCAAACATATCCAATATCAGGGTCAATATTTATGATATCTTCACCGTCACAATGTACTCTTAAACGAATTGGTCCACTTGCAGGATGTGTAGGCCCCCAGTTTAAAATAGTTTCTGAAGAATCAGTATCTAAATCAACTTCATTCTCCTCTTGCTCTTTTTTAAAAGATGAGACTATCTTATTCATATTGTTTACTATATCTTTCTCATGTGTTTCCCAATCAAAATCTAATCTAAAAGGGTAAACTCCTTCAAAATCCTTACTTTTGATAATATCTCTTAAATCTGGATGATTTAAAAATCGAACTCCAAACATTGAAAAAGCTTCTCTTTCGTGCCAATTGGCACTTGGAAAAAGTGGGGTTAATGATTCTATTTCACATAGCTTTTCATCACGAGGTAAATCTACTTTTAGCCAAAGATTTCTTTTTGTATCTAAATCTTCAAAAAAATAGTTTATCTCCATAATATTCTCTTCTAAAAAATCTGTTGGAGATACTGTTGATAATGAAGATAAACCTTCTATTTTAAGTTTTTGTGCTACATTTAACAAATCATCTTTAGAGCTTAGCTTTGTTTTAAGCCATACTCTTTTGTAATTTTCTATATATTCACAATCAAAATCTTCTAAAATATTTCTAATTTTATTCATCTAAAACTCCATCTCTTTCCATAGTCCACCTTGACTTGCAGCACTTGGAATACCAGCTTTAATCTTTTTTTTAATCTCTTCAAGCCCAGCAATTATAGCCTCAGGTTTAGGTGGACACCCTGCAACAAAAACATCTGCAGGTAAAATCTCTGTAGGATTTTTTATAACTGAAAGCGATTCATTATAAGGTCCACCATCAAAAGAACAAGCTCCTAATGCAACTATATACTTAGGTTCTGGCATCTGTGCGTAGGTTCTTAAAAGTGCGGGTAATATTTTCTTACTTACAAGTCCTGTAATCATCAAAACATCTGCTTGACGAGGTGTTGGTGTTGGTAAATATCCATACCGTTCCCAATCATATCTAGGACCCATAGTAGCCGCCATCTCCAAAGAACAACACCCTGTACATAAATGTGCCATCCAAAGTGATTCACTCTTTGCATAATCAAAGAAATCTAGTATTTTTATCATTTTAATTTTTCCCTTATATCTAACTCTCTTGTTGCTAAAGCAATTGCAATTGCCATAATTAGAGCGAAAAGAGCTGCTATTTTAATGGAGTGTTTATCCATACCATAAACAAATAAAGCAAAAAATAGCACTGTCATATCTGCAACTATAAACATAATCGCATATATAAAAAAACCAAAATTAGCTTTTTTTGGTGTCGATGCTGAAGCTGGTAACCCACACTCAAAATGTTCATTCTTAATTTTATTTGGTGCATAGGGTGCAAGGGCTATACCTAAAAAGTAAAGTAAAAATACCGCGACACTTACCCAAAATGCAAATAAAAAAAATGTCTCTATCATATTATATTCCTCGTATATCTATCTTTTTAGATTTTTTGTTCTTCTGTGCAAAAACCAAAGAGGTAGATGGATTATATTTTGTTGGTTGGAATTCTTTTTTATCATTATTTTTTATCCTGTGTTTATATTGTCGTTTGTAATTTTAACAAAACCGCACCTATGATTATAAAAGAAACTCCTGCTATTTTCATAATATTCATATTCTCCTTAAATATCAACCAACCAAGTATTACAATCAAAGCTGTTCCTAGTCCAGCCCATATTACATAGGCAGTACCTATTTCAAGTTTTTGAGTTGCATAATAAATAAGAGTGAACGATATTATGTAGCACATAATTATAACTCCACTCCAAAAGTATGTATTTCCTAAAGTTGCTTGTTTTATAGATAGTGTTCCTGCTACTTCAAAAATTATTGCAAATATTAAATATATCCGATGCATTTTATATTTCCTTTTATCAGATTATTTTCAATTCAAAAAACTCCAAAAATGAAGTTGCTTGTGGTAAAGAAACTTTAGTACCTTGAATTTTATTTTGATTTGGATCTATCATATAGTTTATAGCTTGTGACAAATCTGCATTTTTTAAATTTGTATCTCCAAAGATACTACCTTTTAAATCAGTATCTTTAAAATCTACTTTTTCTAAATTTGTTTTTGCAAAATCTACATCATTTGCTTTACAATTTATTATTTTAGCTTGTCGTAAATCAAAATTATAAAATGATGACATACTTATATCACTATTTTTAAAATTTATCTCAAATGGACTACTAGCACTCGTCCAATTTATCCCTATAGCTTTTGTATCTATTAATTGTACATCATTAAAAACTGAACCTTTTATAATTAACAATGACAAATCACAATTTTCAAAGATACACTCTGTAAATTTGCAATATGCAAAAGTAGATTTATTGAAAGAACAACTTTTAAAAGTACAGTTATCAAACTCTATTGAAGATATTTGCTGTTCATTTAAGTTGATGTTTTCAATTACTTCATCATAATATTCATCTTTTTTAAAACTCATTGTTAAATATATCCCTTATCAAATAATAACTTTTGTTATACACTTTTATAAAAATAAAGAACCAAAGTATTATGCTTTAGTTCTAGAAAACTTCTGCTTAACAGTAATTACAAGATAAAAGAACATTGGTATAAAAAGCACACCTATAACTGTAGCACTTATCATCCCACCAACAACTGTTGTACCTATTATGTGCCTACTTGCACTTCCTGCACCACTACTTATAGCAAGAGGTAAAGTTCCAACTATAAAAGCTAATGATGTCATAACAATAGGACGAAATCTTAATTTTGCTGCTTCAACTGTTGCTTCTAAAAGAGGCATCCCCTCTTCTAGCTTAGCCATAGCAAACTCCACAATAAGTATCGCATTTTTTGCACTTAATCCTATAAGGGTTATTATTCCTACTTGAAAGTATATATCAGCCTCTAGCTGTCTTAAATATACAGCTAAAGCTGCTCCAAAGATAGCAAAAGGGATAGATAAAATTACTGCCACAGGGATACTCCAACTCTCATAAAGTGCAGCAAGAATTAAAAATACAAAAAGTGCAGCATAGATAGAGGTGTAACTCCCCTCTTTAGCTAATTTATCCTCTTGATATGATGTTCCAGCCCAAGCCGTAGTATAACCCTTTGGTAGAACTGAAGTACTTATCTCTTTTATAGCATCCATCGCATCACTCGAAGCAAAGCCAGGTGCTGGATTTCCTGTGATTTGTGCTGCTGTAAACATATTGAATCTTTGTACAACACTTGCATCTACAACTCTTTTAACATGAATCAGTTCACTCACTGGAATAAGATTTCCATTTGTTGAACGAACAAACACATCTCTATAATCCTCTGCTGTTGCTCTAAATTTTGACTCTGATTGTACATTTACATGAAATGTTCTACTGTAAAGGTTAAAATCATTTGCATACCCTTGACCAAATGTAGATTGAAGTGTTGCAAATATAGATGCGATAGATACACCCATAGCTTTTGCTTTTTCTCTATCTACTCTTAGATTATACTGTGGTACATTTGTATTAAGAGTTGTTCTTGTCATCATAAGTCGTGGGTCTTTACCAGCTTTTTCAACTATCTCTTTTACATATTTATCAAGCAAATGAATATCTCCACCTGTTCTATCTTGAATCCATAACTCAAATCCACCCGTAGCACTCATACCCATAATTGGTGGTGGATTTACAGGGATAACAAAGGCATCTTTATTT
>JAGGWE010000002.1 GCA_021157665.1 Sulfurimonas sp. | reverse complement strand
GAAAAAGCAGTTGCAAAGATTATTGATGAGAAAAATATTTACTTTGGTTTAGATGTTTTAACAAAAGAGCCAATGATAGAAAATCATCCACTTTTAAATGTTAAAAACAAAGAAAATCTTTATATCACTCCACATATTGCTTGGACTTCTGTTGAAGCTAGAGATAAATTAATAGCTAGCGTTGTTGAGAATATAAAAACTTCTCAGGAATAGTAGTTTGTCTAGCCTATCCCCGAAGATAAATCATCGGTTCCTTTATAATGTAATTTGGAAGCGATGATTTATCTTCGCCTATTGCCAAAATATAACTTTAAAATAAAGACTAACAGGATTTAGATGCCAGAACTAGCACTTTTCTTCTCAGCTTTTTTGGCAGCTACAATCCTTCCATTTAGTTCCGAAGTTGCATTTTTATTAGCCTTAGAAAATGGTATGACAATCCCACATGCCATGGTATCTGCTTCATCAGGAAATATTTTAGCAATAATAGTAAACTACCTATTAGGCTATTGGCTTTATGAAAAAACAAAAACAAAACTTAACTCTTCAAAGATTGGAAAAAAATCCTTGGCATGTGGAAGTAAATACGGATACTTTGCCTTAGCTTTTTCATGGCTTCCTATAATAGGCGATCCACTAACACTTGTTGCAGGTGTTGTTAGGTTGAATTTTGTTTTGTTTATTGTTATCGCTGGACTACTTAGAATAGCAAGGTATTACTTTTTAACACTTGTGGTATAATCGCGAAAATATATAATATGAGAATTTAAATGAATAAAACGGATGTGTTAATTATTGGTGCAGGTGGAGCTGGTTTAGTCGCTGCTTTAAATGCACATGCCAAGGGTGTTAGTGTAAAAGTGATAACAAAAGAGTATCCAACTAGAAGTCAAACATGTATGGCTCAGGGTGGGATAAATGCTGCTCTTGGTAATGCAGGGGAAGATAGTGTTGAAGCACATATAAAAAACACTCTAAAATCTGCTCATGGTATCGCTAGTGAAGAGGCGATAAGGCTTTTATGTAAAGAAGCTCCAGAGGCAGTTGAATGGTTAGATAGTATTGGTGTTTGCTTTTCTCGTACAAAGGATGCAAAAATTGCTCAAAGAACCTTGGGTGGAGCTTCAGCACCGAGGGCTTGTTATGCTCAGGATTATACTGGTTTAAAAATACTTCACACTCTTTATGATAGATGTTTGGCATGTGGGATTGAGATATTAAATGAGAGATTTTTACTTGATGTTGTAACTAATGAAAATAGTGTTTGTGGTGTTAGTGTTTTAAATATTCGCTCTGGTGAGATTGAAATTTTTGAGAGTAAATCTGTAATTCTCGCAACTGGTGGTTACAGCCGAATCTATGATAAACACTCAACAAATTCAACTGCCACAACTGGCGATGGCTTGGCATGTGCGATTAGAGCAGGAGCAAGAGTTAGTGACATGGAGTTTGTTCAGTTTCATCCGACTGCTCTTAAAGGCTCATCTATTTTAATCTCTGAATCTGCTCGTGGAGCAGGTGGACATTTGTTAAACTCAAAGGGTGAGCGATTTGTAAATGAACTTTTGCCTCGTGATGAAGTTGCAAGAGCAATTCATAATGAGATGGCAAAGGGTGAAAATATTTTCTTAGATATTCGTCATTTAGGTGAGGAGTTTATAGAAGAGGAACTTCCACAAGAGAGAAAATTAGCAAAACTTTATGAAAATATTGACCCTGTTCATGACTTAATTCCTATAAAACCTGTTGCTCATTATACTATGGGTGGGATAGAGGTTGATAAAAATTCATCTACGATAGTTAAGGGTTTATATGCTGCTGGAGAGTGTGCAAATCATAGAGTTCATGGAGCAAATCGTCTTGGTGGAAACTCACTTTTGGAGTTGATAGTTTTTGGAAAACAGGCTGGGGAGAGTGCGGCTGAATTTGCCTTATCTTCCGAAGCTGAAGCATCGGTTCCAAGTGGAGTTGATGAGTTGATTGGAAGCGATGATTTATCTTCGCTCATTGCCGAAGCTGAAGCATTAGTTCCGAGTGGGGCTGATGAGTTGATTGGAAGCGATGATTTATCTTCGCCTGCTGAGATTGATTTTTACAGAATTAGAGAGGAACTTGGTAATATGTTTTACAAAGATGTAGGAATATCAAGAGATAAAACAACACTACAAAACAGTTTAAAAATAGTAAAAGAGTATATTTCACAGCTTCCAAAAATGGGCGTGAAAGATAACTCTAAAATCTATAACACTAATCTTATAGAGTTTTTAGAATTTAAAAATATGTTAGAGTTAAGTAGGCTCGTTTTAAAGGGTGCAATAAGTCGAGAAGAGAGTCGTGGAGCACACTTTAGAAGTGATTTTCCACAAGAGGATGATAAATTTAAAATGCACACTATTGTTGATAAAAATGGGGTAGTTTCGTGAAGATAAAAATACAAAGAGATACTCTAGTTGAGTATGTAGTTGATATGAAAGATGCTACACTTTTAGCAGTTTTGGGTGAGATAAAAACTAAGCAAGATTCAACACTCTCCTTTGCGAGTGGATGTAGAAGTAGTGTGTGTGGAAGCTGTTCTATGCGAGTGAACGGCAAGGAAGTCTTGGCATGTGGATATAAGGTTCAAGATGGTGACTTAATCGAACCTCTTAAAAATGTTCCTGTTATCCGTGATTTGGTTGTAGATATGGATAAGGCATATGCGTTTAATTTTAAAGCAAAAGCTTGGATAAATCCAAAGGCAGATACCCCTATAGTAAGCCAAGAAAATGAGAAGATAAATGAGATTCAAAGTGATTGTATTTTATGTGG
>JAGGWE010000190.1 GCA_021157665.1 Sulfurimonas sp. | reverse complement strand
CTATAATATTATATTCAGATACTAAACAAAATATGTTTGCTCTTTATCAAAATAAAAAGTATAAAGAGGTATGTAATATAGGCTTTAATAACTTTAGACATAATAATAAAGATGAAGAATATGTCTCATTATATGCTTTTGCATGTTTAAAATCTGACTATATAGATAGATTAACAGTTCCTATAAGTATTCTTAAATTTTCTAAAGAAGCTAGATCGAACTCTGCATACTTTTCAATTATACTTATGCAAAAGAAATTACTTTATCATTCATTAGTTGATAGTTATAGTTTATCTAATCTTAACCTACCAACAACAGACTATATTTTATCAAAAGTTTTTGACCTATATGTAAAATTAGGCAAACATGAACCAAGGTCATTTTACTTGTTTGAAGATACTAAAGATTCTAAATTGACATATAAACTATATCTAATTAAAAGCAATAAAATTTACAAGATGATAATTGAAGAGTTTTATGACTCAATAGTTATTAAAAAACATATTTATTGGTAAAATAGAAGGCGAGGCTTACAATGGATAAGATAACAGAAGACTTACTTAACACCGGTGCCATTATGCAAAGGCAAGTCGATAGACTTCTCGCTCAAGGGATTAGTGAAAACCTAATTTTAAGAGACATTACACTATCTGGATTTATGACAATGGATAGACTCGTCCGATTTATTGTTGGAAAAATAAGAAATGGAGATTATGATCTCTCTATTATTGATAATTATGACTATATACATGAAAAAGCTGTATTAGAAAAATTAGCAAGTGAATTAAACTTAAAATATATAGATTTGGATTCTATAGATATGGATTATCTATTAGCTAGTAGAGTTCCATTATCTCAACTTCAAAAACATGATGCTCTTCCTATTTTTGAAGATGAATTAAGTGTAACTATCGCTCTTAATGATCCTTTAGATATTCAAGTACAAGAATCTCTTCAAAGACTTTTCCCAAAAAAACCTATAAAAATAGCCCTTGCAACAAATAAACAAATATCATCATATCTTTTTAAAATTGAATTAAAAGACAGTGTAAAAGGTCTTGTAAAGAAAATAAGAGATGAATTAAATTCCATTACTTCATTGGAGGAACAACAAGAAGCTTCCTCTATACTACTTTTAATAGATGTTATTTTAAAAGCATGTATTAATAGTAGAGCTAGTGATGTTCATATAGAACCAACTGAAAAAAATTGTTCTGTCCGTGCTCGTATTGATGGGAAATTAACAGAAGTATTTATTTTTGAAAAAATGATTTATCCTCCCCTTGCATCAAGACTTAAATTATTAGCAAACTTAGATATTGCAGAAAAAAGAAAACCACAAGATGGTCGTTTCTCAACAGCCGTTGGAACAAGAGAATATGATTTTCGTATGTCAACCCTACCTATTCTTTATGGTGAATCTATAGTTATGAGGGTTTTAGATAAACAAAAAGCAATGGTACGACTAGAAGATGCTGGTATGGATAGTGCAAGTTATCAAAAATTCATAAAAGGTCTTCAAGCACCTTATGGTATCATATTAGTAACAGGTCCTACGGGTAGTGGTAAAACAACTACCCTTTATGGTGCACTTAATGAGCTTAGAAATGTAGAAGATAAAGTTATTACTGTTGAGGACCCTGTGGAGTATAGGATGAATCTTATTCAACAAGTTCAAGTTAACCCTAAAGTTGGGTTAAGTTTTGCTGATGCTCTTCGCTCTATCTTAAGACAAGATCCTGATAAAATCATGATTGGGGAGATTCGAGATCAAGAAACATTAGAAATAGCTATTAAAGCGGCTCTTACAGGACACTTAGTTATTTCAACTCTGCATACAAATGATTCTATTAGTGCAATTCCTCGTATGGTTGATATGGGGATTGAGCATTATTTAATTTCTGGTGCATTAGTAGCTATTCAAGCTCAAAGACTTGTTAGAAAAATATGTAAACACTGTAAAATAGAGGAACAAGTTCCAGCTTCAACAATGGAGGAGTTTAAAGAATTTATTCCAGAAAATACAAAATTTTTTACAGGTAAAGGGTGTAGAGAGTGTAACGATTCTGGATATATGGGAAGAGAGATGATATGTGAAGTCTTAAATATTTCAGAAGACTTATCTTCTCTTATTGCAAAAGGTGCTTCAAAAGAAGTTCTTCACGAACAAGCAGTAAAAGATGGCTTTAAAGGGATTTTTGAAAATGGAATTCAAAAAGCCATTGATGGAATTACTAGCTTAGAAGAGATATTAAGGGTGGCAAAAGGATGAAATATTTTATCGCAACAGTTCTTGCAAAAGGTAAGAAAGAAGAGTTACCTATTTATGCTAATACTAAAAAAGATGCAACTGAGTATGCTAAAGTAAAATCTCCTGGTATTATCCTAAAAGTTGTTGAATCAACAGAACCATTTGATGCTCAGTTGATAAGATTTAAAACAAGTTTTTTAAAAAATATTAGAAAACAAAAAATTAGACCAGATGCACTTATTGCAGCAATTAGGCAACTTGCTGTTATGACAAATGCTGGTATCTCTATATATGATTCACTCAGTGAAATTGCTAGTGCCACAGATGATGAAACACTAAAAACAGTTTTTTCTAAATTAGCAGAAGATATAAATTCAGGTTACTCACTATCAGCATCAATGGAAAATTTTAGATTTGAACTTGGAAATTTAACAATTGCCATGGTAAACCTTGGTGAAAAAACAGGTAACCTTGATGAAGCTTTATATTCTCTGGCTGATATGCTTGAAGAGATTCGTGCTAACTTTATTAAGTTTAAAAAAGCGATGGCATACCCTAGAAATGTAACGATTGCTATGGCGGTAGCTTTTACTATTTTAATCTCATATGTTGTTCCTGAATTTAAGGTAATATTTGAAGAATTAAATGCTACACTTCCACTACCAACAAGAATTTTACTTACACTTGAATTTCTATTTAATAACTATGGTCCTTATGTTTTAGCAGGGTTAGCTACAATCTTTTTATTTTTTAAATATCTTATAAATAACTATCGAGATATAAGATATAAATGGCATGAACTTCTCCTAAAAACATATCTTATTAAAAATATTATTAAATTTTCAACACTTAGCAGATTTACACTTGTTTTTTCAGAGTTAATTAGAGCAGGTATCCCTATTGCTGAAGCACTTGATACATCTATTGAAATGATAGATAATCTTCCGCTAAAAACTAAACTACTAACTGTTAGAATGACAGTTGAAAAAGGTGGTACCTTAAATCATGGTTTGGATGAAACAAAACTATTTGAAAATATGATTATTCAAATGGTTAGAGCAGGTGAAGACAGTGGTACTCTTGATACTATGATTAAAAAAGTTGCTGAATATTATAAAATGAAATTTGATGCAATTATTGATGGCTTAAGTGAAGCTATTGAGCCTATTATGCTTTTTATCATTGCATGTATGGTTATCTTACTTGCTCTTG
>JAGGWE010000097.1 GCA_021157665.1 Sulfurimonas sp. | reverse complement strand
TGCCAAGATATTAGAACTACATGCAAAAACTGAAAAATTTGATGGTGGATTTATCCATTTTGAAAGAGTTTATGAGTCAAGCGATGTGGTAATGGTTCGTTTATCAATGGGAAGTTTTGATAGACCAGAGCATTTATACTTATTGGTTAAAGGTAAAACAGCATCATATTATCCATCTTTACCTTTAAAATCTAAAAGTAATTTAATCGCACATAAATATTTAAATGAGCTTTTAAATGGATAAAGTAATAATTGCTGATAATTTATCTTTATCTTATTCTAATGATGAAGCAATTATAAATAAGGTTAATTTTTCTGTTAATTCTGGTAGTTTTGTTTTTATAACAGGTGCTAGTGGTAGTGGAAAATCAACTCTTCTTAAATCACTTTATGGTGCTTTAAAACCTGCACAAGGTAGTCTGATTGTTGGTGGGGTTGAGCTTAGTAGTGTTTCTCGTTCTAAGTTGAATTTTTTAAGAAGACATATTGGTATAGTTTTTCAAGATTATAAACTTGTAAAAGAGTGGACAATAGAAAAAAATATAATGCTTCCACTTATAATTAACGGATATGAAAAAAATGTTACTAAAAATCAAGTAGATTCTCTGTTAAAGCATGTAAGATTAAAACATCAGTCTGGAAAATATCCACAAGAACTTAGTGGTGGAGAACAACAGCGTGTTGCAATGGCTAGAGCCTTATCACATAATCCAATTTTGATTTTAGCTGATGAACCTACTGGTAACTTAGATGATTACTCTTCTGGTTTAATCTGGAGTCTTTTAGAGGGTGCAAATACTCAGCTTAACACTACTGTTATCGTTGTAACGCATCATATTCCTCAAACCATGAATATTGATTATAAACATTTTCATATAGAATATGGGAGTATTCATGAAGTCAATTAAAAATCATTTTTCATTAGTTATTGCTCTTGTTAGTATACTTTTTTCTATACAGGTTTTTACTATAGTAGATAGGTCAATAGTGGCATACAAAGATAAACTTGCATCAAATTATTCTGTAGTTGTAGTTGCTCAATTTAAAATAGAAAATGAAAAAATGAAATCTTTAAACTCTTTAATCGCAGATGTTATAGAGTTGAGTCCAGATAGTGTTATAAAAAGATTAAATACTAAAATGGATAAGAAAAATATAGAACTATTAAAAGTTACACTTCCAAAATTTTATAAATTAAAATTAACTCATTTTCCTAGTCCAAATGAGATAGATAATTTAACTAAAGGCTTATTGCAAAATGCTTCGATAACCAAAGTGGAGAATTTTGCACATAATCATGATACTACATATAAATTTTTATTACTTTTTAAAGATGTTATCTCTGTTTTTTCGATTACAGTATTTATTGTAACTATTTTATTAATACTAAAAGAACTTAGAATCTGGCAATTTATGCATAATGAAAGAATGAGTATCATGGGTCTTTTTGGTGCTCCAATATGGCTTCGTTCAGCAGTTTTATTTAGATTGTCTATTGTTGATGCAATTATTGCCAGTATATTGACATTTATATTATTTAGTTATTTATCTTCAAGTCAATGGATATTAGAACAGTTTAATAATATTGGAATTGAAGTTGTTGTATTTGATAATATTATAGATTTTTCTATATTGTTTGGAGTAGCTATATCTTTGTCTATTTTATTAGCTTCATTAATTGTTATAGGACATAAAGAAGAGGTATGATTCGTTTATTTATAATTTTAATCTTACCTTTTTTTATATTTGCTAGTCAAAATATTGATGCAAAAATTAAATCTACAAACTCTAAAATTAATACTTTTAGTAGTAGTTATACTACGCTAAATAAAAAAATGGCTAAAAATGCAAAAGATATTTTAAAAGAAAAGTTGAAAATACAAAAACAACAAAAGTTTTTAAAAGAGTTGAAATTAAAATTAGCAGGAAAAGAGGAAAGTTATAAAGAAAACAAAGTCCAACTAACTGAATTAGCTAAGTATAATAAAAAACTAAAAAAAGAGCAAAACGAGATAGAACAAGAGTTGGTTTTTGTAATAGCACAAAGTGTAACTCTATCTGTGATACTTGAAGAGGATTATGCTGTTGATACTGAGTCTCTTATTGAGTTTGAGGTACTTCAAAAGATGTTAAAAAGTTCAAAAGAAAAAGCAAATCAATTAAATAAACTTTTTTTTAGTAATTCAAAAGATATTATCTCTCTAAATAAGCATACAGATTTTTTAAAAAATTCTATTAAAACTATTGATTTAAAAAGAAAAAAATTAATATCAACACAAAAGAGTAATAAAAAAGCACTCAAAAAATTAGAGATTGCAAAGTCTTCATATAAAAAAGAGTTAAAAACATTACTAAAGAAGCAAGATTTACTTAAAAAGACTCTTGCAAAGTTAAATATTATAAAAATAGATAAGATAAAAAAAGCAAAAGAGGAGAAAGAGAGAAAACTAGCTTTTGAAAATAAAAGAATTATAGAAGATAAAAATTTACCAAAAGTAAAAAAACATGGCAGCAGTTATCAGGCTGTAAAAACCAAAAAATATAGAGGTAAAAAAACGATAGCTCCTCTTGATTCATATACTATATCTAAAAAATATGGAACTTATACAGATCCAATATATGGTATAAAAATATTTAATGAATCAATATCTTTAAAACCTAAAACACAAAATGCTAAGGTGAAAACTGTTTTTAATGGTAAAGTTATTTATGCTAATAAAACAGCTGTTTTAGATAATATAGTTATTGTAGAACATAAAAATGGGCTTCATACTATATATGCAAATTTATCTCAAATATCTCCAAATATTAAAAAAGGTAAAAAAATTAAAAAAGGTTACTCTATAGGTCGTGTTGATGATGAACTGATTTTTGAAGTAACACAAAAATCTTTTCATATAAATCCAATAAGGCTTTTTAAATAAGTAGTTTTTAGATATAATTTTTAAATTTTTTTTAAAAGAGAACTATATGAACTTCATTCAAACTCGTGGATGTGATAACACAAAACCAAAATCAGTAACTTTTTCAGAGGCGATTTTAAGCCCAATAGCTTCATTTGGTGGATTGTATGTACCAGAGAATTTACCACAACTTGGAGAAGAATTTTTAACTAAACATATAAACTCTTCATACAAAGAGTTGGCTTCTGATATGTTATCTAAGTTTGAGATAGATATTGATGATAATGTTATTGTTGAAGCTTTAGCTCTTTATGACAACTTTGATGATGCTACAAATCCAGTTCCAGTTGTAAAAGTAAAAGAAAATCTATATGTTAGTGAACTTTATCATGGTCCAACTCGTGCATTTAAAGATATGGCACTTCAACCTTTTGGTAAAATATTATCTTCTCTTGCACAAAAAAGAGAAGAAAACTACTTAATTCTAGCTGCAACAAGTGGAGATACAGGTCCAGCTGCTCTTGAGACTTTTAAAAATCAAAAAAATATCCAAGTTGTATGTATGTACCCAGCAAACGGAACAAGTGATGTTCAAAGACTTCAAATGGTTACTGAAGATGCAAGTAACTTAAAAGTTATAGGTATCAAAGGAAATTTTGATGATGCACAATCTGCACTTAAAAATCTTTTAGCATCTGAGAGTTTCAAAGATACTTTAAAAGCAAAACATATCTCTTTATCTGCTGCAAATTCTGTAAACTTTGGAAGAATTATTTTTCAGATTGTTTATCATATTCATAACTATTTAGAGTTAATCAGACAAGATGCTATTGTTATGGGTGAAAAAGTTTATCTAAATGTTCCAAGTGGAAACTTTGGAAATGTTTTAGGTGGTTTTTATGCTCAAATGATGGGACTTCCAGTTGAAAAACTTATAATCTCTTCAAATGAAAATAATATCTTAACTCGTCTTATCCAAACAGGGATTTATGACATTAGAGATGGTGATTTAAAACTTACAACTTCACCTGCTATGGATATACTTAAATCTTCAAATGTTGAGAGAGTTCTTTATGAACTTTATGGGGGAGAAAGAACCAGAGAACTTATGGAAGATTTAGATAAAAATAATATCTATACATTAACAGCAGATGAACTTTCAAAACTTCAAGAGATTTTTATAGCTGATTATTGTTCTGATGAAGAGGGTAAAGAGTATATAAAATCAGCTTTTGCAGATGGCTACTTAATGGATCCACACACTGCAACATGTTTTAAAGCTTACGAGACTAAAACAAACCAAAATATAAAAAGTATAATCTACTCAACAGCAGAGTGGACAAAGTTTTCACCAGTGATAGCAAATGCTTTAACAGGTGAAGAGAATGCTAAAGATTTACAAGCACTTGAAACTATTTCAAAAGAAGCAAAAGTAGAGATTCCTACTATGATTAAAGGTTTATTTACTAAAGAGATCATTCATGATAGTGTTATTGAAAAAGAAGATATTGAAAAAGAGATTTTAAAGTTTTTATAGCTTAGTTATTTTGATCATCTTCTTGATTGCCAAGTAGTTCTTTTACATTTTCTGCAAGAACTCTAGGTGAGATATTTTTTGATAGTAGTTTTTCTATAGAGTAGAAGTCTGATTTTATATTGTTACCTAAAATGATAATTTTAGGGATAACTAAAACATATTTTTTGTAGTATTTTAAAAATGTATTCACTGGAAATTTTACCAATCTATCTTCAAGTATTAACACCTTAACACTATGCTTTATAGCCCACTTTAATGCTGACTTTTCATCAATAAATGCTTTTGCTTCATATGATTTATCTATATGTTTAATACTTGATTCATATTCCATTGCATCATCAACTGAAGTGGTAATAATTAGTATATGTTCTTTTTGTATAGATGATAAATAATTATAAAGTTCTAAAAGCTTTTTATTATCATTAGTTAGTTTGCTAGTATCTTGGCTGTTAAGGTAGTATTTTAAGTATGTTCTAGTATTAAATTCACCATTGATACCAGCTTCATGAAAATGGGCTTTAATAGCCTTTGATGTTTTGGCTTTTTGCCATAGTTGTGAATCTAGCATAAAAGCTTGAGCGCTTAAAATATTTACAATACTTTTTTTATATTTAACTTCAGCTACATTAAATAATTTATAGAAGTCATCTCTATACTCTTTTTCAAAATTAATAAGAAGTTCTTTATCATATTTATATCTTTCATCAAGTTCAGCCATCATATGTACAATATCAACATATGCACCATTTAAAGATTTGAATTCATTTTTTAATAAGTCAAACTCTTCAGTTTTTATATGAGTATCAAGTTCCTCTTTTTTTATTTTTAAAATACTTCCAACATGCTTTTCAGTACCTTTAAGTTGGTTCAATCTTTCAATTGTTTTTTCAGCACCATCTTTTATTTTTTGATATTCAGCTTGACAGGAAAGAAATACTTCATTATAAGCAAGTGGAGGATGTTTTGTTTTAATAATAAAGTCATCATAGATACTTGCCATGGCCTTTAAATCATCACTTAAGATTTTAATTTTAGGGGTAATTATGTGTAAGTCTATTTCACTTAAATTATTAAAGGTTGTCCACAGAAATCGTCTTATTAAAAGGTAATCTAATTTACCTTCAACTTTATTATAAATAGCTCTTTTATTTATATTTTTTTCTATTATGTCAAAGTAATTAGAGACAGCTTTAGAAAGGTTTAGCGTAACTGTAACACTCTCTTCTCTTTCACCTAACTCCTCTTGAATATCATCTATATTATTTATATCTTCTATTTGATTTTCAGTATTATCCGTGGCTTGTGTTGATAAATTCTCTTCTTCTAAAGTTTCACAATCTTCTTCTGGATTTTCCTCTTCTTCAATTTTATCAATAATATTTTGAGATACAGGTTCATCTTCACAGTCACCATTAATTGAAGAGGTAATCAATAATGCTTGAGAATTTTCATACTTAAAACAAACCTCTAACCCCAGAGATGGCATAGTATCAAAGTCATTCCACTCTTGAATATTAAAATTTATTTTCTCTTTTCTTGATGTTATAATTATTCCATTGCCATCATTAGCATTAAAAAAAAGAATTTTCCCAAGCATTTTCATAGGAATATTCTATCTGTTTATAACTTAATATAATTATAATAAGTGTAAAGTATTTAAGTATCTACTTTTTGATACTAATATTACAACTCTGTAGCTCTTTTATAAGCATTCTCTATTGCAGCTATACAAGCACTTCTAACATTTCCATCTTCTAAAGCACCATAACCAGCAGCAGTAGTTCCTCCAGGCGACATTACACCATCTTTTAAAAGTGCAGGGTGAATATCTTGAATTAAATCTCCAAAACCATCAAATAAACCACGCATTATAGCCATAGCATCATCTCTTTTTAAGCCTTGTTTTACTGCTCCATCTGCTAAAGCTTCAGCTATTAATGCCAAATATGCAGGACCACTTCCAGCAAGGGCAGTTGCTATATCTATCTCTTTTTCGCTTGATAACCATCTAGTTGTACCGATAGCCCCTAAAATTTCTTCTGCTTCAGATTTATACTCTATATCACCAGTTAGTGTAGTCATAGACTTGTTTACACTTGCGCATAAGTTTGGCATAGTTCTAACTACGGCATGTGGGTTTAGATTTTCTTTTAATTTTGCAATAGTTGTTCCAGCTAAAACAGAGTAAATAACCTTTGCTTTTCCACTTAGCTTTGTAGCTATCTCTTCAACATTTGCAGGTTTTACACAAAGCATAATAGTTTTGTCACTCATATCAAAATCATTCATGATATGTTTTTGAATCTCTACACCAAGTTCTTTCTCAAATTTAGCTATTTTTTCTAAATCTCTACCAACAACTTCAATTTTATAAGTATCTTTTAAACCCTTTGCGATACTTAGAGCCATATTTCCATTTCCGATAAAAGTGATAGTTTTCATTTTATGCCTTAATTTTTTTTATGATATTATATCATCATTATAAAGCAAGGTAAAATAATGGAACAGTTTTTAAGCGAAGCAAAATCAGCAAGTAGAGTTTTAGGTTCACTAAGTGGTAAAGAAAAAAATAGAATTTTAAAAGAGATGGCAGAAGCTTTAAGAGAAAATAGAGCCACTTTAGTAAGCGAAAATGCAAAAGATATGGCAGATGGAAAGAAAAATAATCTCTCATCAGCATTAATGGATAGACTTTTTTTAGATGAGGGAAGAATTGATGCTATGGCAGTAGCTATTGAGGAAATTTCAGCTTTAAAAGAGCCTGTTGGTCGTGTTCTTGATGGTTGGGTTACTGAAGATGATTTAAAGATTGAAAAAGTTAGTATCCCTATTGGTGTTATTGGAATTATTTATGAATCTCGTCCAAATGTAACTTCTGATACTGCAGCACTTTGTTTTAAAAGTTCAAATGTTTGTGTTTTAAAGGGTGGAAAAGAAGCCGAGTATTCAAACAAAGCTATCGCAGAAATTTTAAAAAATGTTTTAATTAAAAATGATTTACCAGCCTCTTTAATCTCTCTTATTCCTGATTCATCAAGAGAGGGTGTTGCAAAACTTATTAAGATGGATAAATATGTTGATTTAATTATCCCAAGAGGTGGAGCAGGGCTTATTAAGTATGTTAGTGAAAATGCAACTGTAAGTGTAGTTAAGCATGATAAAGGACAATGCCATACTTATATAGATAAAGATGCAAAAATAGATGATGCGATAGCTATTGCGATAAATGCAAAAGTACAACGACCTGGTGTTTGTAATGCTATGGAGACACTTTTGGTTGATGTCTCTATCGCAAAAGATACACTTCCTATGTTAAAAGAGGCATTTGATAAGGTTCATACTGTTTTAAAAGGGTGTGCAAATACACAAAATATTATACAAATCCCACATGCCAGTGATGAAGATTATGATACTGAGTATTTAGCAAATATTTTAAATATAAAAGTAGTAGATGGAGTTAATGGAGCGATTGAACATATTATAAGATTTGGTTCAGGTCATTCTGAAGCTATTATTACCCAAAATATCACAACTGCTGAAGAGTTTTTAAACTCTATCGATGCAGCAGCTGTTTATGTAAATGCTTCAACAAGATTTACAGATGGTGGAGCATTTGGTTTTGGAGCAGAGGTTGGGATAAGCACCAACAAGCTTCATGCTCGTGGACCTATGGGGATAGAGGGTTTAACTACTTATAAATTTAAGATTTATGGAAAAGGTCAAATTAGATAGACCTTATTTTATAGGTACACTACAAAGTGAGTATTTCACTTTTGTAGTAAATCCTATCGTCGTTTTATTAATCACACCCGTTGTACTCATGATACCTTTATCGAAGATATATGTCATTGTCATAGTTGTTGTAATTTTATCAATAGTAGTATCAACTATAAATATACCAGTTTTTGGTTTTCCTTTTATTCTTTTGTTTGGTTTGTAGTCAATGATTTTAATCTTTATATTGTCTGTACTCATTTGAGTACCTATAAAAATTTCACGAAAGTTTTTCCCACTTTTTGCATTTGCTTTATAGTTTACATTGTCAAAAACTTTAGCATTGTAATAAAGTTGTACTTTACCCTCTTGAGCAAGAGTACAACCACCACCTTTAATACCCATCTCTGTAGCATTAAGTATCAAAAAACTAAAAAATAATGTAAATAATAGTTTCATTTTATAACTCCTAAGCGTATTTACTTTCCCACTCTGCACAGGCAGGTGTAAAGTACTCTATTCTTATTTTTTTAAACTCTCTTGATGAATATAGTGGCATGTGGGATTTGTTTGGAATCTCTTTTGCCATATCTTCGATTATACCGTTAGTTTCTTCTGTTGTTTTCCCATGAACCATTGTAAACAAATTAAAAGGCCAGTTTTCATATTTTGGACGAAGATAACAATGGCTTACTGCTGAAAATTCTGCTGCATCTGCACCAATTTTTTCACCATTTATCTCATCTATATCCCAAACTACCATAGCATTTGCATTAAAACCTGCTTTTCTATGGTTTAAGATAGATGCAAATCTTCTCATAATTCCAGCCTCTTGTAACTCTTTTAAAATTTTAAAGAAAGTATCGTAATCTATATCTAACTCTTTTATAATTTGTGCAAAAGGTTCACTAATCATTTTTATATCATATTGAGCAAGTCTAATGATTTGATGGTGAAGAGGAGTCATCTCTATCTCAGAATGAACAACTTTTTTAACTTTTTCTTTTTTATCATCTTTACCAGTTGTATTTAGTTTTACATTTATTTTAAAAAGTTTGAGTGTTGGAAGCATAATATAATCTTCTGCCTCTGTTAATTTTGCAATAATTTCAACTGTTTTTTCAAGCCCAAGTTCACTTGTTGGAGGAACGCCAAGTGTAAACCAAATATTAAAATCATGATTTCTTTCATAGTTATGTGAAATTCCAGGATGTGAATTGATAATCTCAACAGCTTTATCAATTTTTTCAGGGGTAATTTTAAATGCAACAAGAGATGACTTATATCCTAATCTTTTTGTATCAAAAATAGCTGATGTTTGTCTGATGATTCCATCTGATTTTTCTTTTTGAAGTATTGTTAAAACTTCATCTTCACTAATCCCTAATTCATCTGCAATAGCCTTAAATGGCTTTGCTACTAAAGGGAACTTTTTTTGTATTCTTGATAGTATTTCATTTTTCATATATAATAATCCGTTAGTTTAAATAGAGAAAGATTGTATTGTAATTCTGATTAAACAGAGTTGATGTTTGTCAACTATGTTACAGCAAAATTCAGTTATTATAATTCTTTTAGATTATATTATAAAAGAGAGTATTATATGGCTTATTTTCCAGCTTTTATTAAATTGGATAACAAAAAGATTTTGATTGTGGGTGGTGGGTATATTGCTTATGAAAAACTTGACCATCTTTTAGATTTTACTAAAGATATTTATGTGATAGCGTCTGAATTTTCAGATGAGATGATGCAAAGAATCGAGAAAGAAAATCTTGAATTTGAAAAAAGAACTTATAAAGTTGGTGATATAAAAGATTATACGGTAGTTATTGTTGCAGTTGATGATATTCCTCTTCAATCTGAAATATTTCAAGAATCAAAACAGTATAACTGCCTTTGTAACTCTGTAGATTCTGTAGATTATTGTGACTTTATTTTTCCATCATATGTTAAAAAAGATGATTTAACCATAGCAATATCAACTTCAGGTGCTTCACCTGCAATGGCAAAACACTTAAAGAAATATTTGAAAAATTTGATTCCAGAGGGAATTTCGGATTTTTTAAAAGAGATGAAAAGTTTGAGAAAAACTATCCCCAAAGGGAAAGAGAGAATGAAAATGCTTGATGAAAAAGCAGAAAATTATATTAAAAGTTGGAGTAAATAATAAACTTTAATCTTTTAATTTAAAAGAAAAATATAAAGATATTAAAAGCATCAAAATTGTGGTGCTATATAAAACTGTATAGTTAGAAAAATGTAAAATGATTCCACCAAGAAGTGAGAAAAATAATCCAAAAGAGATTATATTTATCTGTAAAGCAATATAAACAGGTCTTTTTTCTTCAGGTGCAAGGGCTAGGATTAGATTTCCTGAGGCTATACGGTTTCCATCTATTGCTGCACCAACAATAAAGAAAATAATTAAATATTCCTCTATTGATGAGGCAAAATATGCAAGAGAGATTGCTGTTATATATAAAAAAATAGAGATATTTGCTGTTTTTTTATTTAAACCTTTACCACTAAGTCTTCCCCATAATAAGTTGCTTAACATTGCACCAACCATTTGAGTTGTTATTAAACTACCGATAGCTACACCATCTAAATCTATTTTAGTTTGTGCATCTAAAATAATAAAAGGTAAAGAGATTAAATATCCATAAGCTAAAAGAAAAGTAGTTAGTTGAATTTGTAAATCTTTATCTGATTTTAAAAGTGACCAAGAGTTTTTTAAAAATATTTTAAATGATTTTTCTTTTTGTGATACTTTTTCTTTTATTGGTTCATCAATAGTTCCAAAGGAGATATAACCTAAGCCCATTATAAATGAACTTATTATGAATAGATAACCATAACTTTGGGGAGCAGGGAAGTATTCTAAAATTAATGCTGCTAAAGCACCACTAATAAGTCCACCAAAAGCAGCAAAAAATTGACGGTATGCCATTGTTTTCCCACGAAATTTATGAGAGAAAATCTTACCTATAATATCTTTAAAATATATTGCACCAAAACCAGCACTAAAAGAGAATATAAATAAACCAATACCAATGGCGAATAGAGTTAGTTTTGGATGATTATCTTCTAAAACTATAATTGCTACACCAATAAAAAACCATGCGAGAAATCGAATAAAAAAGACACGACGGATATATGGAAGCATAAGTTGATAGCTTTGTGCTTGAAAAGCTGCAAAGAGTTGAACTATTACGGCACCTCCACGAAGTAGGGCAGCAAAAAATCCAACAAGGATAGAACTACCACCAAAATGGTTCACTATCAGTGGTAGGATTGTTGAAGGTTCAGCTATTGTTGTACCGATTGTAAGAAAAAACCCGTGTAAGATATTTCTTATATGGTTAGAAAATTTATCCATTTAGCATAGCAAATGCTTCATCTACACTCGAAGCTTTTTGAGTTACAAAAAGATAAACTGCAGCATTTAATTTTGCAAGTTTTAAATATTCATCTGATGGATTATTTAATTGTTCTAGTGAGTTTTCAAGTGAAATTTTATCCCATGATTTAGTATAGTTAATTCCATAATGTGCAGGGTCTACTATAAACTCTTGAACATCAGTACCATTTGCAATCCATAACCGACCTTTAGAAAACAACTCTGGAGTTCCTTCATTTCCTTGAATTAATGCAAATCTTTTATATCTATGGGAAAATATTTCTACATATTTTTTTACATAAGGTTTGTGAAATACACCTGTAATCGCATAATCACTAGCCGATACATTTGGTAGTTTTTCTATTGTATTAAATCCAGTTCTTAGACCTAGTCTCATTCGAATATTCGTTAGTTGATGAAGTTCATTAAAAAAATCTGCTCTATCAAAATAGTGAATATTTGAATTTAATTCTATTTTAGTGCAGATCTCTTTTATAGTTATTCCACCTTTGGCTGGTTGTATCTCATCACCAATAACTACAAGATTAAGTTCGGATTCTTTAAGAATTTTTGCAACAAGAGGAAAAATATAAGGATTTTTTGCTTTTCCATCAAATGGATAACCAAGTTCTATAGAGTTTTCCACTTTAGTTTTAGTGATGTAAGAATCACACGCACTAATTGCTCCTCTAAACTCTTCAATAGTTTCAGGTTTAAGTCTCCATCCAAGTAAAAAAGCTGCGGTTTGTTCATCATAAATATTTTTATCTAAAATTTGTTTCATCATATCTTGGCTTTCTTCAAAGCTTAAATCTCTATTTCCCTTTGGTCCCGTTCCTACTGCATGTATATATTTTTGAAAACTCATTAATACTCTTTACTTTTTTAAGATTATGGAGTTTATCAAAATTAGATAAATATAGAGTTGATATAAAATATCTATTGGTGCTATTAATACCATTTTAAGCGATTGATGGATATATTAACACTCTTAATATAAGGTTGGTTATGAAAGATTTAAGAAAGATCTCTTTTTTTGAAAATTTAGATGATAAACAGATTGAACTTCTTAGCTCTTTTGCAAAAAAAAGAACTTATGAAAAAGATTCTATACTTTTTTATGAAAAAGAGGAACCAACCTCTTTAATACTTTTAACAGATGGTATTTTAAAAGTTTATAAAACTGACCCCAAAAATAATGAAATAATTATGCATAGGTTCTTGCCAGTTAGTTTAGTTGCTGAAATGGCGATTTTAGAGGGTATTCCTTATCCTGCTTCTGCAGCATTTGAAACTGCTGGGACTGTTATTGAGATAAATTATGAAAGATTTAAAAAAGAGTTTTTTCACGACCCAGAAGTAGCTCTTATATTTTTTAAATCTCTTTGCAAAAAAATAAAATATCTTGAAAATGTAATTGCTTTAAATATTGTACTAGATTCAACAGCTAGATTAGCAAAATTTTTATGTGATGCTAGAGTTGAATTGACAACTTTAAAACATTATGATTTGGCAAAGCATTTACATATGACACCTGAAACATTATCAAGAACTTTCAAAAAGCTTGTTGTTTTAGGTTTAGTTAAAAAAGAGTTAAAAGGGTATAAGATTAAAAATAAAGAGGGTTTAAAAGTGCTTTTTGAATAGCACTTTTAAGTTTTATAAGTTTTTATTTTAATGCACTGTTTATAGCATCTTCTAAATCACTATTTGCAGGTGCTATATCAAATGAGCCTTTATTGAAAGTAACTGTTACAGATGTAGAGTCGTCACCGTCTATTTTTTCAGCAATTATAGCATTGCTTTTAAATTCAGTCATTTTCCAACCATTATTTTCACCAGCTTTTTTAATGATTTTATGTATTTTCTCTTGAGTCATATGTTTGTTGTGAGTTTCTCCAGTATGTGCCTCTGGAGATATCGCCGCTCCACAACCTACAAGTACTAATGCACTTAGAACTGATGCTATACCTAGTGTAATTACTTTTTTCATTCTTAACCCTTGCTTTTATGATTTTATTTTAAGTGTTTTAAAACATTCGTCACTATAATATACTAATATATATAAAAATAATTTTAAGTTTGGTAATATTTATATTTTCCTGCAATATTTCACTAAGTTTATTAGTTTTATTCCCAATATTTGATTGTTTACAAAAAAATTGTAAGATTCTTACAAATTATTATTAGGAAGTACTTATTATGAATAAATACATTTTACTCGTATTGATTGCATTTAGTTCTCTTTATGCTGAACAAACTGGCTTGGAAGCTTTTAAAGATAAAAATTATGATAAAGCATTTAAATTATATAAAGAAGAAGCGGTTAAAGGAGATAGTGTTTCTCAAAATGCTTTAAGTTATCTTTACTTTAATGGGATGGGAACTTCAAAAGATTTGAAAGAGGGTCTTGTTTGGTTGAAAAAATCTGCACATAATATGGATGCTGTGGCTCAGTATGATTTGGCAATGATGTATTTAAGTGGACATAATGTTCCTCAAGATTCAAAATTGGCATTAACATGGCTAGACTCTTCTGCTGATCTTGGTAATGCTAATGCTCAGTATAATTTAGCGCTTATGTATTATGAGGGTAAAGGTGTTGATATAAATGTTACTAAAAGTGCTGTACTTCTTGAAAAAGCTGCGATTGGTGGTAATGTAAAAGCACTACAAAATGTTGGTGTTGTGTATATGCAGTTGTTAGATTTTAACAAAGCTACTCAATGGTTAAAAGTAAATGCACACAGTGGTGACACAAATGCTTATTATCTACTTGCAGAAGCATATTGTAATCAAGAAAAATTTGTGGAAGCAAAAATATGGGCTAAAAAATCTATGGATAGTGGAAATGTAGCAGCAAGTGAACTTTGGAAGAAATATAATTTAGAAAAATATTAATTTAAAGTTATTTTGACCTTATAGAAGAATCACTCTATATTTATTAAGAGTGATTTTTTAGTGTTATTTTATATCCAGAGCCATATTCGTTTTGAATTATATTTTGAGGTAATTTAGAACGAAGGCGTTTAATAAAAGATGTGATTGAGTATTCTGAAAACTCTTTCTCAGCTTGTTCTCCATAAAGATGAAAAAATATATCTTTAGATGTAAAGGGATGATTTATTTTTGAGAGTAGAAGTTCAAAAATCATTGATTCTTTTTCTTTTAAAGGTATCTCTTCTAAAATATTCCATAATTTAGAAGTTGTTTTATCCCAATAAATATCTTGATTTAAATAAACTCTTTTTTTAGAATCTTTCAAATCGTTTACAATATTTAATAAAATATCTTTTAATTTTTGTACATTGATAGGTTTAATTAGATAAGTTACAAGGTTAAGTTCTATAGCTTGAAGAAGTTTATCTTGTTCTGAATGAGCACTCATAACAATAATATTTGTATTGTCATCATTTTGTCTAATCCGTTTAATCATTGTTAGTCCATCTAGATTTGGCATATTAACATCACTAATGATTATATCTGGTTTTTTTTGTAGATATTTATTATAACCATCTTCTCCACATTTAGCTACAAATATATATTTAAAAAAAAGTTGTAAATATTCCTGTAGATAGTCTCGTAACTCCTCTTCATCTTCAACTATTAAAATTGAAACATCATCAATTAATCCGTAATTATTCACATTTCATCCTTATTGTAAATGTTGCACCATCTTTGTTGTTTTTTGCATCTAATGAGCCGTGCATATTGTCTTCTATAATCATTTTTGCTATATGTAGACCTAATCCCGTTCCCATAGATTGATGTTTTGTTGTAAAATATGGATTGAAAATTTTTGATAAAATTTTCTTATCAATTCCACCTGCATTATCACTTATTGATAGTATAGCATTATTATTTTCTTTGTTAATATTTATATCTATTTTTATTTTTTGAATATTTCTAATATTTTTAATATCATAAATATTAGTTAAAATTGATACAATTACTTGAACAAATTCATTTATTAGTCCATATATGTTTAATTGTTTATTGCCAGTGATATTTATCTCTATCTCATTATTGTTTTTTATATAGGCAGAGATTTCAAGTGCTTTATTTACCGCTTCATAAATATTGAAAACTATTTTATCTTTATCTGGTTTATAATAATTCATAAAGTCTGTAATTGTTTCAGACATATAGTTAACTCGTTTTTCCATTTTTTGAACTTTAGTATCAATCTCATCTTTTGTTAAAAGGTTTGCACTGTTTTTCTCTTTTAAAATTGCTAAAATAGTATTAACAATCGCTAAGGGTTGACGCCATTGGTGAGCAATATTCCCTATCATCTCTCCCATTTCAGCTCTTTTTGATTGTTCAAAAATTTTTCTAGCTTGTTCTTTAATCGTTTTTTCTTTGATTTTTAGTTCATTAATTGTATCTAGTAGTTCAAGATTATATTTATCTTCTATATATAGTCCACAATCTAAGTTTTTCATATCCTTGATTAGATTTTTAATATATTTTTTTTGTATGATTGAACCATGTTGAGGGGCTATTAGATCTATATCAAGTTTTTCAATTTTATTTAGTGCATAGTTAAAAATATCTTTACTTGGCATATACTCTTCATGAAATTTTTTTGCTTTACTAAAGTATGTTTCATCAGCATAAAATTCCCAAGATTCTTCAAGACCACCAAAAATATCTCCAGAAAATAGAGTTTTAGTTTTAGGTTCATAACTTACAAAAGCACCAGGTGAATGGCAGTATGGAGTTGTTGAAAATTCCAATTTAAATCCATTTGATGTTATAAGTTGATTGTCATTTTTATCTATTTCATAGTAATCAGAAGTAACAAGGTAGTGTTTAATTAAAAGAGACATTCTTGAGTGGGTGACAATTAGTAAATCATCTCTATTTATTAGTTTTTCTATCTCAGGAACTGCTGCACAGAGGTCTGGGTCTTGGTGATGAAGTATAATATATTTTATAGATTTAAAGTCTGAGATTAGTTTTACTTTTCTTACAGTTTCATCAAACTCAAGCATTGAACCTGGATCAATTAAAATAGATTCATCTCCATTTTCAATAAAATAAGGGTGGCACTGAAAGGGGTCATTTTCAAGATACATACCAATCCAGTAGATATTCTTAGCTATCTCTACTGGGTGATTGAAATCATGTTGTGGTTTAGGCATTAACCCTCAAACCATTTAAGTTGTTCTCTAAGCTCAACAACACGACCAACAACAATAAGTGCTGGAGTAGGTATATCTTTAGCTTTTTCAACTATATTTTCTAATGTTCCCACAACAACAGTTTGTTCTGGGGTTGTTCCTTTTGAGATAACTGCTACGGGATAATCACTTGCTTTACCAATTTCGATTAGTTTTTCACTAATTTTAGGAAGATTATGAAGACCCATTAAAAATACTATCGTGTCATCTGTTTTAAAAGTATCCCAAGGTATTTGAGATACTTTTTTATTTGGTGATTCATGACCAGTTACAACTCTAAAACTAACTGCAACTCCACGGTGAGTAACAGGAATACCTGCATAAGCAGGAGCAGAAATAGCAGAAGTGATACCTGGAATAATATCAAACTTTATATCTCTTTGGAGTAGATAAAGAGCTTCTTCACCTCCACGACCAAATACAAAAGGATCTCCACCTTTTAGGCGAACTACATTTTTATGTTTAAGTGCATTTTGGTATATTGTTTCATTTATATCGTCTTGAGGCATGATATGGCGACCATCCTCTTTCCCAACATAAACAAACTCACAAGCATTTTTTGCCTCTTTAAGAATATCTGGATTTGCTAAACGGTCGTAAATGATAACATCAGCTTCTTTTATTACTTTTAGTGCTTTTACTGTAAGTAATTCAATGTCCCCTGGACCAGCCCCTGTTAAATAAACTTTACCCATTATTTTTCTTCCTCATAAATAAATATACCTGATGGTTTATTGATACCAAACATCTCACGAGAAATATACCACTGTTTAGTATTGATAACCGCAACTTTATTTGTATCGTTTACTGATACATAAAGATTAGGTCTTATCTTTGACCATCTTACATGAAGTACTTTACCATCAAATTCAAAACGCTTAATGATTTTTAGAGTTTTAGTATCAACAATTTGAATAACTGGGAACTTTTTACCACTAAAAGTTACTGCAAGATATTTTTTATCAGGAGACAGTGCAGTAAAAACAGGTAAACCTTCAGTCTCAATATTTTGAACAAATTTGAAATCTGGTGTATAAACTAGAACTTTATTATCACCAACTGCAGGGATAAATACATTTCCATCACTAATACTCCAAAAACCAAAGTGTGGAACTTTTAAAACAGGTTTTCTACTTCCTAGTAAAATATCTATTTTTCTATATTTCATAGTATCTAAATCAACAACACCGAAATGTTTACTTTGAAAGAACCCAGTGATAAAGTTATTGTTTTTAATCATCGCATCAAATGGCATAACTCCAACATCTTCAAACTCTTTATGAATTACAAATTTTGGAAGTCCTTTTCCATAGTTTGTATCTTTTAAAACAGTGATTTTATCATTATCCATTTGTGAAAAGATTAGATATTCTTTATATGTTTTTATTCCAACATTTTTTGAGCCAGTTTCAAATGATTGAAGAGGATCTAGATCTCTATCTAAAATATCTACACTTTTTTTAGCATAATTTGCCACTGCAAGGAAGTTTTTAGTTATTGTAAAACCGATAGCACTATCACTAGTTTTTAACTCCTTTAGAACTACCTCTTTTTCTGGATCAAATTTTACAACCCATCCATCACGAGAGATTACATAACCATCTTTACCATCAAATTTCACAACACCATGATTCATGTTGTGCATACCCTTTAGATGACCACGAGTTAGCCCTTTTTCGATAATCGCAAGTGAATCACTTTCTCTTTCTACTACAAATATTTTTTCATTTGTATTTAACATAGAAATAATTGGATTTACACCTTTGGCTTGTGCGGTTACAAAAAGTGAAGCACTTAATGTAACTCCTATTAGTAGTTTTCTTATCATTAGTTTTTCCTTCTCTCTTCTTCAGTTAAATAGCATGATGGGTCTTCACTCCATAAATCACCTGTAATTGCATACGCTCTTGCACGAGAACCACCATTGCAAATATCTATTTGCTCACATTCGCTACAGATACCACTTATATATGTTCTAGGGTGTATTCTTAGTTGGTCTAGTAGTTTACCACCTTTCCAAATATCACCGAAATTTTGATTTATAACATTTCCAACAATTAGTGGGAAAAATGGGTCAGGTCTTACATCACCCTCACTGTTAATATTTAAAAGTTTTTTACCTGCAGAGTTTCCACCCCAACTAACAAGTCTTTTTCTCATTGTATCTTTAAGTTCTGGATATTTTTCACCAAATTTATTTAAAAATAAAATAGCATCTTGTTCCATATTTCCAGTTACTATCTCTATATCTCTACCTGTTTTATGATACTCAAATGCTTTATCTAGTATAAATTCTACTGCTTTTCTTCTTTGTTCTTTTGTTAAGTCCATTTTTAAATTGTCAAGTCCACGACCAGAGTAAACAAGGTGAGATATATATATTTTAGGGATATTATGTTTTTCTACTAAAT
>JAGGWE010000038.1 GCA_021157665.1 Sulfurimonas sp. | reverse complement strand
GTCTGGTATTATCAAAATTGGTACACACGTAAGTGGCGGTATGATTATTGTTGGTAAGGTTTCACCAAAAGGTGAAGTTAAACCAACTCCAGAAGAGCGTTTATTACGTGCAATTTTTGGAGAAAAAGCTGGTCATGTTGTTAATAAATCACTCTATTGCCCTCCTTCAATGGAAGGTATTATTGTTGATATCAAAATCTTTACTAAAAAAGGTTATGACAAAGATGCTCGTGCATTAGAGTTAGAGAAAGAAGAGCGTGACTATTTAGAGCGTGAGCACTATGATAGACTTCTTATGATAGATAAAGAGGAGATGTTAAGAGTTACCAAGCTTTTAACAAGAGAAACTCTTTCAAATGATATTAAAATAGGTGAAACTGAATATAAACAAGGTGATACTATTAATGGAGATGATCTATTAGAAGTTAGTCGTTTTGCGATGAATGCTATTGTTAAATCATTTAGCGAAGATATTCAAAATGAATATACTAAAACAAAAAACTATTTCCAAAAACAAAAAAGAATTTTTAGAGATGAACATGAAGAGAAACTTACTATTTTAGAAAAAGATGACATTCTTCCAAATGGTGTTGTTAAGTATGTTAAAGTTTATATAGCTACAAAGCGTTCATTAAAAGTTGGTGATAAAATGGCTGGTCGTCATGGAAACAAAGGTATTGTTTCTATAATTGTTCCAGAGGTAGATATGCCTTATATGGAAGATGGAAGAAGTGTTGATGTTTGTTTAAACCCACTTGGTGTTCCATCTCGTATGAATATTGGTCAGATTTTAGAGATGCATTTAGGTATGGCAGGTCGTGAACTTGGTAATCAAATTTTAGAGCAGTTTGAAACTAAGCAAAAAGATTTTATAGATAATCTTCGTTCAAAAATGATTGCTATTGCTGATGTTGCTGGTATGATGAATGCAGTAAAAGTTATTGGTGATATGAGTGATGAGAAATTCTTAGGTTATGCAAGAGATTGGGCTAAAGGTGGTGTTAGATTTGCTACTCCAATTTTTGAGGGTGTAAATCAGGCAGAATTTGATAAATTATTTGAATTAGCTAAAATGGATGCTGATGGTAAAACTGTTGTTTATAATGGTTTAACAGGTGAAAAAATTAAAGAGAGAGTAAATGTAGGTTACATGTATGTTCTTAAACTTCATCACTTAGTTGATGAGAAAATTCATGCTCGTTCAACTGGACCATATTCTCTTGTTACACAACAACCAGTTGGTGGTAAAGCACTATTTGGTGGACAAAGATTTGGTGAGATGGAAGTTTGGGCTTTAGAAGCTTATGGTGCATCGGCTGTTCTTAAAGAGATGTTAACTATCAAATCTGATGATGTTGATGGTCGTGTTCGTGCTTATAAAGCAATAACAAAAGGTGAATTAGTACCACCTTCTGGTATTCCTGAGACATTATTTGTATTAATAAAAGAGCTTCAAGCGCTAGCACTTGATGTAGAGATTTTAGACGAGGTAGAAGACGATGAGTAAATTAGTACCTGTAGAAGTAACAGAAGAGAATAGACCAAAAGATATTAAACAACTGCAATTTCGCCTTGCATCTCCTGAAAAAGTTATGTCATGGAGTCATGGTGAAGTTAAGAAGCCTGAAACAATTAACTATCGTACTCTAAAACCTGAGCGTGATGGACTTTTTTGTGCAAAAATCTTTGGTCCTGTAAGGGATTATGAGTGTCTTTGTGGTAAATACAAAAAGATGCGTTATAAGGGTGTAGTATGTGAAAAATGTGGTGTTGAAGTAACATCTACTAAAGTTCGTCGTACTCGTATGGGACACATTGAATTAGTAACTCCTGTTGCACACATTTGGTATGTTTCATCACTACCTTCAAGAATTGGTACTCTACTTGGTATCAAAATGAAAGATTTAGAACGCGTACTTTATTATGAAGCATATATAGTTGAATCTGGTGGAGAAGCATATTATGATGCTGAAGCAAAAACACCAGTTCTTCAGTATGATGTTTTAAATGAAGAGCAGTATCGTACACTTGTATCAAGATTTGGTGAACTAGGATTTAAAGCTCGTATGGGTGGAGAAGTTGTTCGTGATTTACTTGATTCTATCGATTTAGTGGATTTGTTTACTAACTTAAAAGAAGCTATTGGTGAAACAAAATCTGAAGCGAAAAGAAAAACTATTGCTAAAAGATTAAAGGTACTTGAGTCATTTTTAAATAGTGGAAATAATCCTGCTTGGATGATGCTAACAGTTCTGCCTGTTCTTCCACCAGATTTAAGACCTCTTGTATCACTTGATGGTGGTAAATTTGCTGTTTCTGATGTAAATGATTTATATCGTCGTGTTATTAATCGTAATCAAAGACTTAAGCGTTTAGTTGAACTAGAAGCTCCAGAAATTATTGTTAGAAATGAAAAGCGAATGCTTCAAGAATCAGTAGATGCACTATTTGACAATGGTCGTCGTGCTAATGCTGTAAAAGGTGCTAACAAACGCCCACTTAAATCTTTAAGTGAAATTATTAAAGGTAAGCAAGGGCGTTTCCGTCAAAATCTACTTGGTAAACGTGTTGACTTCTCAGGGCGTTCTGTAATTGTTGTTGGACCATCTTTAAGAATGGATGAATGTGGATTACCTAAAAAAATGGCTCTTGAATTATTTAAGCCACACTTGATTGCAAAACTAGAAGATAAAGGTTATGCAACTACAGTTAAAGCTGCTAAGAAAATGATTGAAGATAAAACAAACGAAGTTTGGGAATGTCTAGCTGAAATTGTTGATGGTTATCCAATTATGCTTAACCGTGCGCCAACACTTCACAAGCTTTCTATTCAAGCATTTCACCCTAAACTAATTGATGGTAAAGCTATTCAGCTTCACCCTTTAGTTTGTGCTGCATTTAATGCCGATTTTGATGGGGATCAGATGGCTGTTCATGTACCTTTATCTTCAGCTGCAATTGCTGAATGTAAAGTGCTTATGCTTGCATCTATGAATATTTTACTTCCTGCTTCAGGTAAAGCTATCGCTACGCCTTCACAGGATATGGTTCTTGGAATTTACTATATTACTTTAGAGAAAAATGGTGTAAAAGGTTCAAATAAACTTTTTGCAAATGTTGATGAGATTAATATCGCTATAGAGCATAAAGCACTTGATTTACATGCAAAAATTAGAACTCGTGATGATGGTAGAATTATTCATACTACTGCTGGTCGTATGCTTCTTAAAGCTGTTTTACCAGATTTCGTTCCTTCAGAATTATGGAATAGAGTTATGAAAAAGAAATATATCAATGAGATTGTTGATTATGTTCAAAAGCATGGTGGTATCGGTGTAACTGCTGGTTTCCTTGATAAACTTAAAGATTTAGGTTTCAAACATGCTACTGAAGCTGGTGTTTCTATCTCTGCAGATGATATTAGAATTCCAGATATGAAAGAGGCAAAAATTGCTGAATCTAAAAACAAAGTTATGGAGATTCAAAAACAGTATGAAGCTGGTCTTTTAACTGAACAAGAAAGATATAATAAAATTATTGATGTTTGGACAGATACAAATAACACTCTTGCTTCGGAGATGATGACTCTTGTTGAAAATGATAAGGAAGGGTTTAACTCTATTCATATGATGGCTGATTCTGGTGCTCGTGGTTCTGCTGCACAGATTCGTCAGCTTGCTGGTATGCGTGGTCTTATGGCTAAACCATCTGGTGATATTATTGAGCCTCCAATTATCTCTAACTTTAAAGAGGGTCTTAATGTAATTGAGTACTTTATTTCAACTCACGGTGCTAGAAAAGGTCTTGCCGATACAGCACTAAAAACTGCAAATGCGGGTTATCTTACTCGTAAACTAGTTGATGTTGCTCAAAATGTTAAGATTGTTGAGCACGATTGCCATACTCACGAAGGTATAGAGATTTCAGATATCCAAGATCAAAATACTTTAATTGAGTCTTTAGAAGATAGACTTAATGGTAGAGTTTTAGCTGATGATATTATTGATCCTATATCAAATGAGATTTTATTTGCTGAGGGAACTTTACTTGATGAAGTATCTGCTAAAGTTATTGCAGAAGCTGGAATCAAATCAGCTCATATTAGAACGCCTACAACATGTAAAAGTTCAAATGGAATTTGTGCTCTATGTTATGGTGTGAATCTTGCAACTGGTCATATTGTTCGTACTGGTGAGGCTGTTGGTATTATTGCTGCTCAATCAATTGGAGAGCCTGGTACTCAGCTTACACTAAGAACATTCCATGTTGGTGGTACTGCCTCTTCAACTGCTCAAGAGAGACAAGTTTTATCTGATAGAGAAGGTTTTATCCGCTATTATAATGTTAAAACTTACTCTTCTAAAGAGGGTAAAAATATTGTTGCAAATCGTAGAAATGCAGCTATATTATTGGTTGAACCTAAAATCAAAGCACCATTTAGTGGTAAACTTGAGATTCAAACAATACATGATGAAGTTTTAATTAGTTTAGTATCTAAAGAGGAAACTGTTCGCTATACTCTTCGTAAAAATGAGATTGCTAAACCGAATGAACTTGCTGGTGTTGGTGGACAGATAGAGGGTAAATATTATTTCCCATATGAATCTGGTTCTGAAATATCAGAATATGAGTCAATTGTTGAAACTATTAAAGATGCTTGGAATGTTCCAAGTAGAATCCCATATGCATCTGAAATTACAGTTAAAGATGGAGCTCCTGTTACTCAGAAAATCCTTTCTAGTGAAGAGGGTACAGTTAAGTATTTCTTACTTAAAGGTGATTATTTAGAAAGATTTGAAGGTGTTAAAGCTGGATATGAAGTTATTGAAAAAGGTCTTTTTGCAACCGTTGTTGATTCTAACAATCGTGAAGCAGTAAGACATTATATTGCTCGTGGTTCTGTAATTGTTATTGATGATAATGAGCCTGTTGATAGTTCAACTTTATTAGCTAAACCTTCTAGTGATACATCAGTTGTAATTGCAGAGTGGGATCCATATTCTAATCCTGTTATTTGTGAAAGTGATGGTGTTGTTAAATATGAAGATATTATTGTTGGAACAACTGCTACAGAGCAGTTAGATGAATTAACTGGTAAAACTCGTCTTATGATTAATGATCATATTCCAGCTGAATATAAGCCAACAATTGTTCTTGCAACTACTGATGGAGAACTTATTAGATATGCTATTGATTCTAAATCTTCTATATTTGTTGAAGATGGTGCAGATGTTAAAGTTGCAGATATAATTGCAAAAACACCAAAAGCACTTCAAAAATCATCAGATATTACTGGGGGTCTTCCAAGAGTTTCTGAACTTTTTGAGGGTCGTCGTCCAAAAGCAACTGCTCTTATTTCTGAAATAGATGGTAATGTTAGTTTTGGTAAACCACTTCGTGGGAAAGTTCGTATTATAGTTGCATCTGATTCAGGCTTGATTAAAGAGTATTTTGTAGATAAATCTCATGTTGCAGTTGTTGCACTTGGAGATTTTGTTCATGCTGGTGAGAGATTAACTACTGGTATTATCTCTTCTCATGAGTTACTTCGTATTATGGGTGTAAAAGCACTTTATAATTATTTAGTATCTGAAGTTCAGCAAGTTTACCGTTCTCAAGGGGTAAATATTTCTGATAAACATATTGAAGTAATTTTTACTCAAATGTTAAGACAGGTTAAGATTGTTAGATCAGGTGATACTAAATTTATTGAAGGTGATTTAATATCTAAAGCTAAATTTGCTGCAGAGAATGAAAAAATCATTCGTCTTGGTGGTCGTCCATCGATTGCTGAGCCATTCCTTGTTGGTATCACTCGTGCTGCAGTTTCTGCTGATTCTATCATTTCAGCTGCATCATTCCAAGATACAACTAAAGTATTAACAGAGGCTGCAGTTTCAGCTAAAGTTGATGACTTAAGTAACTTGAAAGAGAATGTAATTATTGGTCGTACTATTCCTGTTGGAACTGGTATTTATAAAGATCAAGAAATTATGTTTGAAACTGAAGAAGATTAATCTTTAATCTTCTTTCTCTTTTGGTATGTGGAAATTAATTCCCACATGCCAAGACTCTTCTTTAATTAATTCTTAAAATAAGCTAACTTTAATCACTTTTTATGTATTATCTCGTGTCTATAATTCTCTGAAAAATTAGAGAATTTTATTCTACTGGAAAATTTAAGTAAAAAGGAATTGTATGCCTACAATCAATCAATTGATTCGTAATGAGCGTAAGAGAGTGATTAAAAAATCAAAATCTCCTGCTCTTGTTTCATGTCCACAGCGTCGTGGTGTATGTACTCGTGTTTATACGACTACACCAAAAAAACCTAACTCGGCTTTAAGAAAAGTTGCAAAAGTTAGATTAAGTTCAGGTTTTGAAGTTATTTCATATATCGGTGGTGAGGGTCATAACCTTCAAGAGCACTCGATAGTTCTAGTTCGTGGTGGTCGTATTAAAGATTTACCTGGTGTTAAATATCACATCGTTCGTGGTGCGTTAGATACTGCTGGTGTTGCTAACCGTATGGTTGCTAGATCTAAATATGGTACAAAGCGTCCTAAAAAATAGTTAACTGTTTTTTAGAAAATATAAAGGCTAATTAGCCAAATATTCAAGCTAGCTACAGGATTAATCTTAGGTGATTAATTTTGAGTAAATTTGAAAAAATTGAAGAAGGAAACTTATAATGAGAAGAAGAAAAGCTCCCACTCGTCCAGTAATGCCAGATCCAGTTTATGGAAGCAAAATGCTGACGAAATTTATAAATAAAGTAATGTTAGATGGTAAGAAATCAATAGCAGAAAAAATTATCTACAGTGCAATGGATATCATTAGCTCTCGTGGTGAAAAAACTGGTATAGACACATTTAATGAAGCTGTCGAGAATATTAAACCGATTATCGAAGTAAAAAGTCGCCGTGTTGGTGGTGCTACTTATCAAGTTCCAGTAGAAGTACGCCCGGTACGTCAACAGTCTTTAGCCCTCAGATGGTTAATTGACGCTGCTCGTAGTAGAAATGAAAGAACTATGGCCGAGAGATTAGCTAATGAGTTTATGGAAGCTGCAACTGACAAAGGTTCAGCATTCAAGAAAAAAGAAGATACATACCGTATGGCAGAAGCTAATAAAGCATTTGCTCATTATCGTTGGTAATCTACACTTTTTAACATCGCTAAAGAGATTTTTCTCTTTAGCAATATAATATTGACACCTCTTTTGTAAGTAAAGATACTTTATTTATAAAAGAGGTTATCTCTCAACTAACTTAAACAAGGTACTAAATATGGCAAGAAGTCACAAATTAAATGATGTAAGAAACATCGGTATTGCTGCTCACATTGATGCAGGTAAAACTACAGCAACTGAAAGAATTTTATTCTATACGGGTGTTGAGCATAAAATTGGTGAAGTACATGATGGTGCTGCAACTATGGATTGGATGGAGCAAGAGCAAGAAAGAGGTATTACAATTACTTCTGCTGCTACAACT
>JAGGWE010000120.1 GCA_021157665.1 Sulfurimonas sp. | reverse complement strand
TAGTACAATAAAGATGATTAAAGATGCTATAGACTCTAAAAATATTATCTCTTACTTTCAACCCTTATATAATAATAAGACCAAAAAAATAGAAAAATATGAATCTTTAATTAGACTCGTAGATGCATCTAATAAAGTCATCTCCCCTTTCTTCTTTTTAGATGCATCAAAAAAAGCAAACTACTACAATCAAATCACAAGAATAGTAGTATATAACAGTTTTGAAACATTGAAAATTATTGACGAAGATATATCTATAAATTTATCATTTTTAGATATTGAAGATGATGAAACAAGAGAATTTATCTACAATATTCTTCAGGAATCTACTCAATGCCACAGAGTAGTTATAGAGTTATTAGAGGATGAAACTGCTAAAGACTTTAACCTAATCCAAGAATTTATAAAACAAGTAAAATTAAAAGGGGTTAAAATAGCCATTGATGACTTCGGAGCAGGATATTCAAATTTTGAAAGATTAGTTGATTTTCATCCAGATATATTAAAAATAGATGGTAGCCTTATAAAAGATATTGCAACTAATCACTATAATAGAAATATTGTTGAAACAATCCAAGCATTTGCAAAAAAAGAAAATATTAAAACTATTGCAGAGTTTGTCCATAACAAAGAGGTCTTTGATATTGTAAACGAAATAGGGATTGACTATACACAAGGGTATTATATAAGCGAACCTAAACCAATATCAGTTTAGTTTTAAATCTTTTTTCACTCTAACAAAAGCACTTTTCACATCGCTTTTTGTTGAGGCATGTGTTAAATCAATATAATAACTATAAACTGTTTTAGCACCCTTAGTTACATCCATTTTTAAATATCCAGATGGAAATTGACTTGTAGTTTTTTCTCCAATATTATGAGTAGAGTTACAAGTTATTCCAGCTTTTTTTGATACTTGAAGTTTATACTCACACTCTTTATTAAAACTATATAACTCATTCATACTACTCTCAATCATCTCATCAGGTGGAAATACTACAAGTTTAAGACAAGATGGATTTGAGAAGTTTTTATCATATAGTTTTGTCATCGCATTATCACTACACCCACTCAAAAAAATGAGTATCATAGCCAAAAGAAAAGTTTTCAAAAGCTTATCTTTTTTTAAAAATTAAAAGTGTTTTATCTTCTGTGTCATAAAGTGAAAAAGTTTGTTTATCAACTAGTTTTAAACCATCTAGTTTTTGAAAGATTTTCATTTTGTGGAAATATTGAACTATTGTATCTTGATATTTTGTGTAAGTATCATCTTCATTTTCCTCAAAAAGAGTGAATTTTGTATGTAGTTCATCATTTGAAAACTGAGCATCTACACTAAGAAACTCTGTTTCATTTTCAGAACTCATCGTCCCCTCTGCAACATCAGAAAAACCATAACGAGTATTTATATCTGCAATAAAAATCCCATCATCATTTAACTTTGAAGCGATGGCATCTAAAAACTTGATAAGTGAATCTTTATCCATAAAATTTAGTACATCAAAAATAGAAACAATTGCATCATAAGTTCCACCAACGACAGCTACATCTACACACTCTGCATCAAGATTTTGAGCCTTACACTCATCAACCATTACAGAACTTAAATCAACACCCTTACAAATAACTCCATCACTAATCATGCGAGTCATAAAGCCACCACGACCACAACCAACATCAAGTAATGTTTTTATCTTGTACTCATCTAACTCTGAGCGATATAGGTCATAAAGAGCTTCAGTAGCTTCCTCTATCCCTAAAAGATGTTCAGCTTTTGCATATAAATCTAAATTTGTCATTTATGGATTTATAATCTTGTTAATTTTTTCATAAATATCTAAAACTTCATCTTTTTTAGCAATATAACTGTTTTTATTAGCGATTAGGTAAGTTGATGAAGTCATAATATCCTCAACAACCACCAAACCATTTTGCTTCATAGTAGCACCAGTTTCAACAACATCAACTATCATATCAGCTAAACCAATTAGTGGAGCAAGTTCTATCGAACCATAAAGCTTAATAATCTCAACACTTACGGCTCTCTCTTCAAAATATCTTTTAGTGATATTTACCATTTTTGAAGCAACTTTTAAATCAGGTTTATTAAGGTCAAAAACTTCACCCTCTTTCATCCCGATAGAAACTTTACAAATACCCTTTTTAAGGTCAAGAAGACGGATAACATCAAGCCCCTGCTCATCTAATGTATCAATTCCTACAACACCAATATCAGCAGCTTGATGATAAACATAAGTAGCTACATCTTGATTTCTCACAAGTAAAAAAGTAAAATCTGGAGTTTCTAAAATAAGTTTTCTATCATCAAATTTAAACTCATCACCAAATATCTGTCCAAATATCTCTAAAGTATCTTTAGCGATACGACCCTTTGGAAGTGCAACTGTTAGCATATATCACGCCCTTATCTATAATTATTAATTTCAGCATTTTATCTAAATAATACTCAAAGTTTTATGAGTTAAATAGTTCTTTTAAATAATTATAGTAAAATGACAAAGAAACTAAAATTAAAAATAATTAAATGACAGCAGTTGTAAATACTATACATAATAAAACAACACTTTATAAAGCTAATTTTACTGCAAAGAGTAGCAAGTGCAAATATTAATTTACAAGTAGCATAATGAGTCTAAATCTCTATTCAACTCTAGCTGATAAATATAATAGTAATTCTCAAAAAATAAGAGTTTTAACAGAAAACTGGGTAAATGAATATATTTATTGTCCAAACTGTGGAAGTAATATCAATGAATATGAAAATAATAAACCAGTTGCAGATTTTTATTGCTCTAAGTGTAATGAAGATTATGAGCTAAAAAGTAAAAAAAATAAAATGGGTAAAAAAATTGTTGATGGTGCATATTCAACTATGATAGAAAGATTACAAAGTGATTCAAATCCAAATTTCTTCTTTTTAAATTATGATAAAAATAGTTTAGATGTAACTAACTTTATTGTTATACCAAAGCATTTTTTCATACCTGACATTATAGAAAAAAGAAAAGCTTTATCTCCAACAGCAAGAAGAGCTGGTTGGATTGGTTGCAATATACTTCTTGATACTATTCCAGAAAGTGGTAAAATATTTTACATAAAAGATGGAAAACAAGAGAGTAAAAGTAAAATATTAGACAATTGGAATAAAACAAGTTTTCTAAAACAATCAACCAACCTAAAATCAAAAAGTTGGTTACTTGACATTATAAAGTGTATAGATAAAATTAATAAAAATAATTTTAGATTAAGTGAGATTTATCAATTTGGAGATTATTTAAAATTGAAGCATCCAGAAAATAACAATATTCAAGCAAAAATCAGACAACAACTACAAGTTTTAAGAGATAAAGATTTCTTAGAGTTTCAAAATCGTGGGAAATATAAATTAAAATAAATAAGGTCACTAATGAATATAGATATTAAAGTTACAGAAATTTTATCAAGAACAATATCAATAAATGCAAATTCAGAAGAAGAAGCACTTCGTATTACAAAAGATATGTATAAGAA
>JAGGWE010000001.1 GCA_021157665.1 Sulfurimonas sp. | reverse complement strand
GTCTTCTCTGTATATAATATAGATTTAATATCTGTAATATCTGCCATCTAATTATGCCTCACTTACTAGAGCTTCAAAAACTGCTTTTTCTATCACGATTGAACGGTAGTTAGCAGCTAAAAAAGCGTTTAATTCGTTAGACTCAACAACATAAGTAGCTTGAATATTTTCAAAAGCTAAAAAAGTTGGCTCATCTAATAAAGATTTAACAAAAAGAGTGTCTCTTTGGTTTAGTGATTTAAACATTGCCATTGCATCTTTAGTTTTACCAGATGCGATTTCAATATTATCAACTACAAAAAGAGTACCATTTTGTGCATGCTCATTTAAAGCAAAGTTTAAAGCTAATTTCTTTTGCTTTTTATTTACTTTCAAATCGTAGTTACGGTTGTTTTGAGGACCAAAAGCTTTACCACCACCTACGAAGATAGGAGAACGACGAGAACCCGCACGAGCACGACCGCCACCTTTTTGAGCCCATGGTTTCTTACCACCACCACGAACATCACTTCTACCTTTAGCAATCGCTGTATTTGCACGCTGTGCAGCTTGAGCAGATTTAACATAAAGGTAAAGGTTATGAGGGTTAATGTTAGAAAAACTCTCAGGTAAAGCTAATTCAGATGCTTTTTCCATTTTTTCATTTAAGATAATTGCGCTCATTATTTAGCTACCTTTACACGACCTAAAGCACCGTTTGCACCAGATACAGAACCTAAAACCGCAATGATTTTGTTTTCAGCATCGTAAGAAACGATCTCATTTTTTACACTATTTTGTGTATTTCCGTAATGTCCTGGCATTTTCTTACCTTTCATTACACGACCTGGCCACTCAGCATTACCGATTGAACCTGTTCTACGACCCATTCTATGACCGTGTGAAGCTGGTCCACCACCAAAATTCCATCTTTTCATTGCACCAGCAAAACCACGACCTTTAGTATTAAAAGTTGATCTTACTACAGTAGCTTCTATAAGTGGTGCCATATCTAATTCACCAGCTTCAGTATTTGCTACTTCAAGTGTTGCTAAACGATTAAATTCAGATGAAAGGCTATACTTTTTTTGTTGACCTTCAATTGTTTTATTCATTTTTTTACCGCTATTGTAAGCAACAATTGCAGTACCTTCATTAACTTCACATACTTTCATATCAAGAACTCTTAAAAGAGTAACTGGTTTACTAGGTACTGTGATTGTACGGCTCATACCGATTTTTTCAACAATATATTCCACGATAGCTCCTACTTATCCATAGAGCGAACTTCAACGTCCACTTCAGGTGCAAGATCTAATTTCATTAGAGAATCAACAGTTTCTGGCGTAGCAGAAACAATATCAATCATTCTAGCGTGCATACGAATTTCAAATTGCTCACGAGCTTTCTTGTTAACGTGAACTGATTTAAGAACTGTATATTTACGAATCTTTGTTGGTAAAGGTATCGGTCCACGAATTTGTGCACCTGTACGCTTTACAGCCTCTACGATTGACGCTACTGATCTATCTAATACACGATGATCGTAAGCTTTCAATTTTAAACGAATTTTTTCCATGTTTTTCCTTCTAAAGAACTCGTTGGATCCTAGCCCAACTATTTTAAGGGAACGGAATTGTACCCAAAGTAACTCTTATATCCAAGGATTCAGGGAGTAAAAAACAAAAAACTATAAAATTTATTTCCTTTTAATAAGGAAATGCTAAAATTACACTTAATAAAAAAAGGTAGATTTATGGAAATATTACTAGAAGAATTTTATAAAACTGATTTACATATAGATAAATTTCATGATAGAAAAGTATATTTAGATGGTAATAGTTATCAAATTAATGGTATTTCTCAAAGTGGTAAGACAAAATTAGTTAAAAATTATCTGCTTAGTTTAAAAAAAAACTCTTATATTTATATAGATTGTGATGATGTTCGTATAAATATTGATGAGTTAAATAGTAATTTATCTAAGTTTTGTACTAAAAATAAAATAGATGTTTTAGCTCTTGATAACTACAAAAGTGAGATTAACTTTGTAAATGTATCTCAACTCCTTATCACATGTGAAAATCATTTAGATATTGATATACTAGAATCTATTCAGCTTTATCCACTTGATTATGAAGAGTTTTTAGCTTATGAGCATAAGTATGATTCTAGTGCTTTAAATCATTTTCTTCAACTTGGTGGATTTCCTCACATGCATAAAATTCACTCAGATGCAAGAAGTATTTATATACAAAAAACTTTAAAATACTCTTTAGAAGAGATGGAGTTTGATATACTGAAATTTTGTGCAAAAATGATGTCACAAAAAATCTCTGCTTACACTATATATGAGAGGTTGAAATCTATTCGTAAAATCTCTAAAGATAAACTTTATAAATCTTTCGAGAATTTAATCTTAAAAAACTATATTCATAGTATTGAAAAATTTGAGCATCCTAAAGCTACTAAAAAAATATACTTATGTGATATATCGCTAAAAAGTGCTTTAACTACTGATAAGCATTTTGGAAGGTTATTTGAAAATATGGTTTTTTTAGAATTATTAAAATCTAATATAAAATGCTTTTACGATGATGGAATAGATTTTTATATTCCACATGCCCAAGAGATTATATTATGTATGCCTTTTACAGATGAAAGAGCTTTGTTTAAAAAAATAGAACAGATTGAAGCATTTATCTTTACTCGTAACATTAAAAAAATCACTGCGATTACCATGAATAGAGAAGGAAGTATCTCTCATCCTCTCTCAAAGATTGAGATACTTCCTTTTGATATTTGGGCTATTGGGGATTAATTATATTATGAATTAGCAGTTATTGCATTTGCGATACGAAGCATAGTTTCTTCTTTACCTAAAATCGCCATTACAGAATCAAGTCCTGGTCCACTCATTTTTCCTAAAAGTGCTACACGGAGAGGTTGTCCGATTTTTCCAAAACCAACTTCCATCTCGGTGATAGTCTCTTCCATAACAGCATGATAATCACTTGGAAGATGTAACTCTCCACATGCCGAAAGTTTTGCTCCAAAAGTGTTTAACACCTCAATAGCATTCCCTTTAAAAGCTTTTTTAACAGCTTTTTCATCATAAAAAGTTGGAGTTGTTAGTATCTCTTTTGTAAGCTCTGCTAACTCTTTTAAAGTTTTTGCTCTCTCTTTTAACGCATCTAAAAGAATCTCTTTTTTATCATGAGAAGTTAGAACTAAATCGTACTGAGTTAAAAGTTCTGCTAACTCTGTGTTTGAGGTATTTTTGATGTAGTGAGAATTTAACCAGTCAAGTTTGTCAGTGCTGTAGATTGAAGCTGATTTATTTATATCTTTTGGATTGAAAAGATTTTTCATCTCATCCATGCTAAAAATCTCTTGATCTCCATGACTCCAACCAAGACGAACTAAAAAGTTTAAAAGTGCTTGTGGAGTATAACCCATCTCTTTATAAGCCATAACATCAGTAGCACCATCTCTTTTAGATAATTTTTTACCCGCAGAGTTATGTATCATCGGAACATGGTAAAACTTAGGTAAATCCCAACCTAAAGCATCATAAACTACAATTTGTTTAGGAGTATTACTTAGGTGGTCATCTCCACGGATAACTTCGTTTATCCCCATCAAGTGATCATCAATTGCTACAACAAAGTTATAAGTTGGTGCGCCATCTGCTCTTGCTATTACAAAATCATCTAAAATATCTTCAGCTTGAAAACTTACATCACCCTTTACACCATCATTAACTAAAATTTCTCCAGTTAATGGTGCTTTTATACGGATAACAGGTTCTACACCCTCTGGTGGAGTTCCATCAAAATCACGAAACTTACCATTGTATTTTGTTCGCTCTTTGTTTGCCATTTGAGTTTCACGAAGAGTTGTTAGTTCCTCTTTACTCATGTAACATCTATAAGCTTTACCTTCATCAAGAAGTTGTTTAATATATTTTGCATAAATATCATCTCGCTGAGACTGATAAGTTATCTCACCATCATGTTTTAATCCTAACCACTCAAATGCTTTAAGTATTGCATCTGTAGCCTCTTGCGAGTTTCTAGCTTTATCTGTATCTTCAATACGAAGAACAAATTCACCACCATTTTTTTTAGCCCAAAGGTAAGAGAACAAAGCAGTTCTAAGACCACCAATATGAAGGTATCCAGTAGGAGATGGAGCGAAACGAGTAACAACCATTTAAGAGCCTTTTATTTAAGTAATGGAATTTTAGGCAATTATTGGTTAAAAATGGGTAAAATAAAAACTTAAATTTTAAATAAGTGAATTAATATGTATAAATTTTTACTAAGTGTGGCATGTGTACTTTCATTAAGTGCCGAGATGGTTGGTGGTGTAGCAGTTGTTGTTAAAGATAAAGCGATAACTATTTATGATATAGAAAAAGAGATGCAAAGTTCTAATTTAAATATGCAAAATGCAGCCAATATTCTCATCCGTCAAAAGCTTGAAGAAGCGGAGATAAAAGAGAGAAGAATCACTGTAAGTAGTGGTGAAGTTTATGATGATATTAAAAAAACAGCAAAAAGAAATAATATGAGCGTAAGTAATTTTTATGAAGCTGCATTAAATACAAGTGGTTTAGATTCACAAGAGGTTAAAGAAAAAGTTAAACAAAAATTACTTAGTCAAAAACTATATTCATCAATAACATATACTCAACTTTCACAACCAAGTGATGATGAGATTAAAGAATATTATGAACTTAATAAAGACAAATATACCCATCCATCAGCATTCACAACTGTTATATATCAAGCAAATGAAAAATCGATTCTTCAACAAAAAATACAAAACCCAATGTTTTATACTCCACAGGTTCAAACAAATGAACAAGTTTTACCATACGATAAAATATCTCCAGAATTAGCAAATTTACTTACTAAAACTCCTTTAAATACTTTTACTCCTGTTATTCCTAATGGTAATAGTGGTTATATGAGTTTTTATATAAAAGAGATTCAAAGTGCAAACGAAAGCCGATTTGAAGATATTAAAAACCAAATATTAAATACGATAATGTCAAACAAAAGAGAGCAAGTTCTTAGTGACTATTTCGCACGATTGAGAAACAATGCTGAGATTAATATCATAAGAATGCCTAACTAAAAGAGATTATATGCTAAGTGATAAAAACTTTATAAATATTGCGACAGAGTTAGCAACAGCTTCAAAATGTGTATCAAAGCAAGTTGGTGCAGTTATTGTTAAAGATGGAAGAATTTTAAGTACTGGATATAATGGTACTCCATCAGGATATATAAACTGTAACCAACACTGGAATGATGAATATACTCCAGAACATCATGAATGGTCAAAAACATATGAGATACATGCAGAGATGAATGCTATAATCTGGGCAGCAAGAAAAGGTATATCAATAGAGGGTGCAACAATATATGTAACACTTGAACCATGTAGTGAATGTAGTAAAAATCTCATTGCTAGCGGAATTAAAAGAATTGTTTATGCAAAAGAATACGAACATACCCACTCAGACACCATCTCTAAATTTCTTAAAGATAATGGTGTTAGTATTGAAAAACTATCCAGTAAAATATAAAGGTAACATAGATGAATAAAGTAGATGAAAAAGAGTTACAAGCAGAAATAGGTAAACATCTTTTACAACCTGAAAACTATGGAACTATTGAAGATGCTGATGGTGTTGGAGTGGGTGTTGACAATACAACAAACTCCTATGTTATTATATGTATTAAAAGAGATGACACTCATATACTAGATGTAAAATTTGGAACAAATTCCAGTTCACGAGATCCATCCACATTAGGTTCTCTTTTTACTGAAATGATTAAGGGAGATGAAATCAGCAGTATTCTTGTAGCTGTTACAGAAATGGAAAAAGAGTTACAAGAATCTTATGCAAGTCTCCCAAAACCAAAAATAGATACCTCTAAACCTGAAGGTGAACAAGTAGAACATATCTCATCAGAGCATCAAGATAGTGCGAATATGGTACTAACTTCTTTTCGTGCAGCGATGCGTCATTATGAAAGAAAACTAGAGGGTATCCAAGAGGAACACTTTAGTATGAATATTGCGAAAACTTGCCCATATTCAATGACTGAATGCCATTTTGTTGAGAAGGTAAACTAGTTTATGAGTAAATATACAAGTACTTACTTAAAATTAGCAGATTTTGGTAAAGAACTTTTATATAAAAAGTCACTAGTTGAAGGATTACCACATATATCTAAGTATGCCAAAGATGTTATTGGGGCTGATAGATGCTCAATCTTTATCTATGATGAATATAAAAAGGAACTTTGGACAACCCTCTCTGATGGAGTTGAAAAGATTGTTATTGATTCTACCCATGGTCTTGTTGGTCAAACAATAAGAGATAAAAAACCTATTTTAGAAAATGATGTATATTCAAATCCAAATTTTTCATCTACTATTGATAAAGACACTGGGTATAAAACAAAAAATGTTATAACTGCTCCTATATTTAATTCAAAAAGAGAGATTATAGGTGTTTTACAACTTCTAAATAAAGATGATGGGTTTGATAATGAAGATGCTAAATTTATGGTATTTTTCACTCATTATATTAGTGGATTTTTAGAGTTAATAAATTTATATACCGATAAGTAAGATAAAGGTTAGCATATGTCTAAAGTAAAACAAATAGCACAATTTGGTCAAGAGTTGATGGCTTTAGAAAATATTGATAATGTTTTAGAGTTAATCTCTAAAGAAGCTAAAAAGCTTTTAAACACACAGAGATGTTCAATATTTATTGTAGATAAAGAAGATGAAATATTATGGACTACACTTAGTGATGGAGTTGGTAGAATAGTTGTTTCTCTAAATTCAGGGATTGTTGGCGATACCTATCAAAAACAAGAAGCACAAATAGTAAATTCACCCTATGATGATGAAAGATTTTTATCTAGTATTGATAAAAAAAGTGGATATATTACAAAAAATATAATCACTGTACCAATTTTTGATTCACAAAGAGAAGTTATTGGGATTATCGAACTACTAAATAAATCTAGGTTCAGTTTTGATGAAAAAGATTTAACAACACTAACATTTTTTGCTAATTATGTTAGTGGTAGTTTAGAGTTAGCACTTATAAATAAAGCGTAATTTATGAAAATAGTACAAACTAAAATCAACTATGCAAGTTCTTATATTAAACTAGATATAACTTCACTTAATATTGAAGAGTTGCTAGTATTTAACATTTTAATACATCGAAATGATGATTATGTAATTATCATTGAAGCTGGTACAATGTTATCTGAAACACTCTATGCTAAACTCAAAAAACAAGATAAAGTATACATCTCAAAAAAAGATAAAGATAAACAATATTTTACATATAAAACACTACTAACCTACATAAAGTACAACAAAGATAATTTAAAAAAATCGCTTGAATTATTATATGAAATAAACAACAAAATATTTAATAATTTTCTTGATTCTAATGAAAATATTATTAATATAATGGCTATAGAAGAGATTGCAAAAAGTATAATTTTTTTAGTAAAAAATAACTCTGAGTATCTAAAAAATACAATTTCAAATCTTAATGATAGTTCAGAACTAGCATATCACTCTATACATGTATCAATGTATGCGATTAATCTTGGCTATTTTTTAAATCTTAATCAACTTCAACTTTCACAAATTGGTATCGCAAGTTTACTGCATGATATAGGGATTAAAATGATTGATAAAAATATTATTGATAAAAATGCTAAATTAAACATAAAAGAATTAGAGGTCGTTCACCAACATAGCAAATACAGTAGCGATATTGCTACAAAAAATCATATACATGACCCATATATCATTGATGCTATAATGCACCATCACGAATCACATGATGGAACTGGCTACCCATCTGCTTTAAAGAGTAAAGATATAAGCAATTTTGCCTCTATACTTAGTATTAGTGATGTTTTTGATGCTCTTACAAATAAAAGATCATATAGAGAAAAAAACTCTACTTTTAATGCCTTAAAAATAATGATGCAAGATACTTCTATGATAAATAAATTCAATCAAGAATATCTCAAAGTATTTTTACAAGCATTTTTAAAATAAACTTTATAGTATAATTTCTACTAAGATAAACTAAAGGCTCAAGCATCATTTTAAATAACCAGACTATACTAGAGCAATTTCGCTCTTTTTATAAAGAACATAATCCTAAAAATTTTGAAGATGCAGTTGAAAAATTTGCAATCTTTGGTGGTGTTGGATGGGGAGAACTTGATACCTCAAAAGATTCCTTTGAACTAATCCAAAAACTTGTACTTCCTGATTATAGATATATCAGAAATGATGTGAGTGAACTCTCAACAGGGATGCCTCTTTATCACAGTATTTTAACTGGAATTGCTGTTGGCGATGGAAAAACTCATACAGCTTATAAAAGGGCAAATATATCTAAAGAGGTTGGAGACAAAGCGATAGAAGAGCTTTGTGACCTTGGGATTATTAAGCTTGATAAATCTAAAAAAATTTTTACTTCATGGGCAGAAGATGATGGAGAAAAAGTATCTAACAAACTTTACTTCACTTCACCATTTTTAAGATTTTGGTTTGCTTTTATCTCTCCACTTTTTAAAGGAATTAAAGAGGGTGACTATAAAGAGGTAAGAGAAAAATTTCAAAATCGTAAAAGTGAATTTACAAATTTAATTTTTGAACAGCTATCTCAAGAGGTACTAAAAATATCATTTAAGGATGATAAAATAGTTGAATGTAGTTCTTACTGGGATAATGAAATAGAGTTAGAGATTTATGCTAAAACTAAATCTGGAAAAATTATTGCGGGTTCTTGTAAATATACAAATTCTAAAATCAAAAAAAGTGAACTAACGAAACTTCAAGAAAAATGTAAAAAAGCAAAAATAGAGGCTGATATTTTTGTTATCTTTTCAAAACAGGGTTTTTCTAGTGAATTAAAATCACTTAAAGGTGAAAATTTAAAACTATATACCATTAAAAACTTTAAAAACTTAGTATAAGTACTTAAAATGAGTAAAAAAGTTTTAATTCTTCACGGTTGGGGTGGTAGTGATTTTCCCCATTGGCAAAGTTATTTAGCAAGTGAATTGGCCAAATATTACGGTAAAGTTAGTTTTTTAAAATTTTCTAATTTTGATTTTCCACAACTTGGCATGTGGGGACAAGAGTTAAAAGATGAACTTCGAGATTTTAAACCAGATATAGTTGTTTGTCACTCTTTAGCAAATACTCTTTGGTTTCATCTTTGTGCTGATGAAGAGATTGAAGAAGTTGAAAAGCTATATCTTGTTGCACCACCTAGTATGAGATGTGAAATTGAAGAATTAAAAAGCTTTTTTCCAATCCACATGCCAAAAAACCCACATGCCAAAAAAACTATTTTAATCACTTCAACCACTGATCCATATTTAACACAAACAGAGGCTAAAGAGTTACAATTATCTTTAGATGTAGAGATGAAAGTTTTAGAAGATGCTGGACATATAAATGCAGATAGTGGCTTTGGTGAATGGCAATGGATACTACAAGATATTAAAAAGGAATTATAGATGAATGATACAGTAGAAGAGTTAGAAACTAAACTTCAAGAGATGATGTTAAACATGGATAATATCGCTCAAAAGGTACAAGATAAAGAGTTAGATGCTTACACTGGTTTTATGGAATCTGAGAAATACAAAAATAAAATCATAGAGATAGGAAATACTTTAAAAGAAAAAGGAATTGATATAACTACAAGGACGGACTAAGCATAAACATCTAAAAGATGTGTAGAATCAACACTCGATTTAACTTCGCTTATTTGTGTAGCTTGAAAACTTTTAGTATCTTGAAGTGTTTGATTTGTAACACTAGGAGACTCCGAAGAACTACTTTGTGAAGTATCTTCTTTTTTAACACTCGGATCTGGTCTTCCAACTTGTACTGAACTAGAGTAAGGTGATTGGAATAAATAACGCTCTACTGTCATAATAACCTCCTCAACAATTACTAGAGTATATCATAAAATAAATTAAGTTTTACATTCTTTTTAGTTGAAAAACAGAAGAGTCTTCCACTCCCACATATAGGTTGAAACTTGAATCATGCTTACCAGACACATCAAATTCAGATTTAAACTCTAAATCAAGTTTATTTAAATAAGCCTCTATTTTATCAATAGCATCACGACTTTTAGAAGTTATTTTTAAAACCTTATCCCCTTTATATCCCATAAAAATTTCTAAATAATTTATATCAAGTTCCATAGAATAGGAAATAACATCTTTCATTTTATCTAGTATCATAAATACTCCTTTATTCGTGATTGTATCACAATATAGTATAATAAACACAAAAAGATATAAATGCAAAATCTACTAACAATACTAAGTAAAAAAACAAAACTAAAAAAAGAATATATTAGAAATATTTTAACACTATTAAATGAGGGTTCAACTATCCCATTTATTGCACGATACAGAAAAGAGATGACTGGTGGGGCTAGTGATGAAATTTTGAGAGAATTTGAAACTATCTATCTTAGTTCTAAAAAACTTTTAGAAAGAAAAGATGAGATTTCTAGACTCATTAAAGAGAGAGCCAACTTATCAGAAAGTTTAAAAAAAAGCATCCAAGAAGCCCAAACGCTAAGAGTTTTAGAAGATATTTATAGACCTTTTAAAGAGAAAAAAACTTCCCGTGCAACCATTGCTATGGCATGTGGACTAACACCTTTAGCAAATACTCTTCAAAATGCAAAACTCACAAAACAAGAACTAATCGCACATGCCAAGAACTTTATAAAAGGTAAAATTAAATCTTATGAAGAGGCAATTAAAGGTGCTCAAGATATTTTAGCCGAGCGATATGCTGAACAGCCTCGTGAAAGAGAAGCTTTAAGAAATTCTATGCTTAGATTTGCTCTTTTAGAGAGTAAAAAAACTAAAAATTTTAATGAAAATGGAGCGTTTAAAAATCTCGCAGGAAAATCTGAAAAAGTTGCTTACATACCATCATATCGCTACCTTGCAATTATGCGTGGTGTAAAAGAAAAAGAGTTGTCTGTAAAAATAACAACCGATATAAAACGGATAGAAGAAAATATCAAAAAATACAAAATCCCTCATAATGCTTCAAGTTCAAAAGAACTACTTTTTGAAGCCTACAAAAATGGGCTAAAAAGACTTTTACTCCCATCTTTAGAAAGAGAAATACACTCTGAGTTAAAAGAAAAAGCAGATATATCAGCCATAAATGTATTTGGTAAAAATTTAGAACAGCTTTTAATGACTCCACCTGTTACAAAAAAAGTCATCTTAGGTGTTGATCCTGCTTTTGTAAGTGGGTGTAAATTGGCAGTGCTAGATGAAAACGGCAACTATTTAGAATCTGCTGTAATATATCCGACTGAGCCAAAAAAAGATTATGAAAATTCAAAAAACAAAGTTTTAGAACTATCTAAAAAATATAATATCTCTGGAGTAGCGATAGGAAATGGGACTGCTTCTCGTGAAACTCAAGAATTTTTTGCTCGTCTAAATCGTGATGATAATGCAAATCTAAACTATACCGTTGTTTCTGAGGCTGGAGCATCAGTTTATAGTGCTTCAAAACTTGCCCAAGATGAGTATCCAAATCTTGATGTCACTATCCGTGGTGCTATCTCTATTGCAGGAAGAGTTCGTGACCCAATGGCAACCTTAGTAAAAATAGATCCAAAATCACTAGGAATTGGGCAATATCAACATGATGTAAATCAAAAATTATTAGAGAAAAAACTAGACGATGTTACTTGTGATCTTGTAAATAGAGTTGGAGTAGATATTAACTCGGCATCAGTATCGCTACTATCTCATGTAGCTGGGATTGGGGTAAAAATTGCTCAAAATATTATAGATTATCGTCAAACTAATGGCAATTTCACAACTAAAAGCCAACTTTTAAAAGTAAAAGGTTTAGGTAAAAAAGCGTACGAACAAGCAGCTGGTTTTATCCGTATAAAAAATCCTAAAAATAGACTAGATGATACTGGTATCCATCCTGAGAGTTATCTGATTGCTAAAAAGCTTGATGGTTTAGATTTAAATGAAGTAAATCCACATGCCATATTAAAGGATTGGCACCCCAAGAGTATTTCCTCGCTATCGCTCACAGAACATGTGGGAGTAGAGACTCTTCAAGATATTATAAAAGAGTTGCAAAAACCTGGATTTGATATACGAGAAGAGTTACCAGCCATCCCTTTTAAAAAAGAGATAACCGACATAAAAAAACTCCAAGAGGGAGATTTTATCTCTGGAATAGTCCGAAATATCACTGATTTTGGTGCTTTTGTTGATATTGGTTTAAAAAATGATGGAATGATTCATATATCTAAGATGAGTGAAAAAAGAATCTCTCACCCTTTGGAAATTTTATCGATAAATCAATATCTACCACAAATAGAGGTAATTGGTATAGATAAAGAAAAAGGTAAAGTTAGCCTTAGTTTAAATCAGTAGTTTTTTAATAATCTTAGGATATCATTACTTATGATTATGAAAAATATTTTAGCAAAATGCTCAAAACAATACTTTCTTGAATTAGCCCCCTTTATAGTACTATTTTCTTTTTTAATTATAAGTCTTATTTTTTATATATCTTTAACTAAATACGACTACACAATAATAGAGATATTTTTAGGCAGCATCCCTTTTATTGTAGCTATGTTTTTTATACACTTTTTTCAAAAACAAAATCAAAACCTTAAAGAACAACTTAAGATTGCAAATGAAACATTAAATAATAATAACTCTGAACTTCATAATATAGTTAAAAGTTCTAAGCATGAAATCTCAAAACTACTTCAAATTTTAGATAAAAGTCCTGTATCAATTATAATAACTAATAAAGATGGAGATATTGAATATATCAACCCTTGGTTTGAAAAAATTACAGGCTACAGTAAAAAAGAGGCAATAGGACAAAATCCAAGAATTCTTAAAAGTGATTTTTATGATGATGAACTTTATACTCAATTATGGGATGAGATCACACACAAACATGTTTGGAATGGTAAATTTAAAAATATCAACAAAGCAGGTAAAGAATACTGGGAATCAGCAATAATTGCTCCAATCCATAATGAAGATGGAAATATAGAACACTTCATAGCGATAAAACAAGAGATAACTCAACAAGTATATCTTGAAGAAAAATTAATACAAGAAGATAAAAATAAAGTTGAAAATTTTGAAAAAACACTTGAATCATTTGTTAAAATGGTTGAGGAGAGAGACACCTATACAGCTGGTCACTCAGAGCGAGTAGCAGAATATTCTCTTTTAATTGCTAAAGAGATGAAGTTTTCACAAGAGGAGTGTAGCTTACTATATCGTGCTGCTATTTTACATGATATTGGTAAAATAGCTACACCAGATAATGTACTACTAAAACCAGGAAAACTATCTAAACTAGAGTATAAACTGATACAAGAGCATGTTAGTGCTAGTTATCAGATACTTGAGAGAATCCCTATGTACAAAGATTTAGCAGATATCATTATCAATCATCATGAAAGATATGATGGAACTGGGTATCCAAATTCACTTAAAGGTGATGAAATCTCAATTTTATCTCATATAATGATTGTTGCTGATGCTTTTGATGCTATGACAACAAATCGTATATATAAAGGTCGAAAAACTATACAAGAAGCCATTGAAGAGCTTAAAGACCTTACAAATAAACAGTTTCATCCTTTAGTAGTTAAAAGTGCAGTTAAAGCATTATCAAAAATTCAACTACATGAAACCGTAAACCAATTACCTAAAACAGATCTTGAAAAAGAGAGATTTTCATATTTTTATCGTGATCAGGTTACACATGTTTATAATGCAGATTATTTAAGTTATATACTAAATAAAAATCTTTTTGATAAAGAATTTAAATGTATAAATAGACTCTATATGCATAATTTTAGTAAATTTAATAATAAACACGGTTGGGCAGAAGGGGATAAACTCTTAAGTCAATTTGCTGATTACCTAATCAAACAATTTCCATTGGCTCAAATTTTTAGAATATATGGAGATGATTTTATTTTAATACATAAAGAGCATACAAGTATTAATATGAAACAATTTAAAGAGTTGGAAATATTATCAAAAAATAATCTTACAATTTCACATAAACATAATGATTTAGGGATAGAAGATATTACAGATTTAGAAGAGTTTGAATATTAAGGCTATAATGCTATAAATATTTTACAAATCAAAAGAGCCATATGATACAACTTACAAATATCTCTAAAAGTTACTCAAGCCAAGAACTTTTCTCAAATCTAAACTTCAAACTAAATAGTGGAACTCGTGTTGGTTTAGTTGGTAGAAATGGTAGTGGGAAATCTACACTTTTTAAACTAATTTTAGGTGAAGAGTCTGCTGATGAAGGGGATGTTTCTATCCCCAAAAACTACAAGATAGGAACACTAAAACAGCACCTGACTTTCACTGAAAAAACTCTTCGAGAAGAAGCTGCTCTTGCTCTAGTAGATGAGATGAAGTATGACACTTACAGAGTTGAAAAGATTCTTTTTGGTTTAGGTTTCTCTCAAGAGGATTTAGACAAAGACCCTCTCTCTTTTTCTGGTGGTTATCAGATTCGTATCAACCTTGCTAAGCTTCTTGTAACTGAACCAAACCTACTGCTTTTAGATGAGCCTACCAACTACCTTGATATTGTCTCACTTCGCTGGTTAAAAACCTTTTTAAGAGCCTTTGAGGGTGAAGTTATCCTTATCACTCACAACAGAGAGTTTATGGACTCTGTTTGTACTCACACTATGGGACTTGTTAGAAAAAAGATAGAGATTATCCAAGGTGATACTCATAAATTTTACGAGCAACTTAGTGCAAACGATGAACTTCACGCAAAACAAAAAATAGCCCAAGATAAAAAAGTAAAAGAGCTAGAAGAGTTTATAGCCAAAAATAAGGCTCGTGCTTCAACTGCTGCTCTTGCTCAATCAAAGGTAAAGCAGCTTGAAAAGATGGACATCATGGAGGACTTAGGCTTTGATAACACCTTAGAGTTTGAGTTTAATTTTAAAGATACCCCTGCAAAAGTTTTACTTGATGTTAAAGATTTGAGTTTTGGTTATACACCTGAAAATATCTTGTTTAAAAACATCTCTTTTACTTTGCAAAAAGGGGAATGTTTAGGGATTATAGGTAAAAATGGAAAAGGAAAATCAACCCTACTAAACACTATCGCTAAAGAGTTAAAACAACTTAGTGGCGAAGTTAATTATCATGGTACTACTTCATTTGCACACTTTGGACAAACTAATATCTCTCATTTAAGCCCAAACAATACAGTTATGGATGAGATTTATGCTGGAAATGCAGGACTTAGTGAGGCTCAAGTTAGAAGTATTTGTGGTGGGATGATGTTTAGTGGCGACAGTGCAAAAAAGAAAATCTCTTTGCTTTCTGGTGGAGAAAAAAGTCGTGTGATGCTTGGGCAGATTTTGGCTCGGCATGTGAACCTACTCTTTTTAGATGAACCAACAAATCACCTTGATATGGATTCCATAGAAGCACTTACAAATGCGATAAAAAAGTTTAAAGGCTCAGTTATAATCGTAACTCACTCTGAAGAACTTTTAAGAAGAGTTTGCGATAGACTAATCATTTTTGCTAAAAATGGTGCTGAGTATTTTGATGGTGGATATGATGAATTTTTAGAAAAAATCGGTTGGGAAGATGAAGAGCAAGAGGAAAAAGTAAAAGTTACCCCTAAATCAAACAACAAAGAGAACAAAAAGCTAAAAGCTGAGTTAGTAAGAGAGCGAAATAAAATCACTTCACCACTAAAGAAAAAAGTTGAAAGACAAGAAAATAAAATCATGGAACTAGAAGAACTTTTAGAGACTCATCATCAGGAACTAATAGAGGTTTCAAACTCTGGAGACTCTTCAGCACTGATGGAGTTATCAAAGCTTGTCTCAAAAGAGGAAACCGAAGTAGAAGAATTGTTTGAGCAGTTTGAAGAGGCTCAAATGGAATTAGATGAGATAAATGAGAGTTATGAGACAAAAATTGAGGAGTTATCATGAGTAGAGAACTATATTTTTTACGCTCATCAGAACAAAAAATTGTAAAAGATATGACAAAACTTGCATATCCACATGCCGAAGGTGATTTAGAGGTTTATTATGATTTTTTTGGTTTAACTTCTAAAGATTTAGGACTTTATGCCTTAGTTAATAATGAAATAGCAGGTGCAGTTTGGACTAGAGAACTTGATGGTAATACTACTCCAACAATGAGTTTTGCTTTGCTACCTAAGTTTAAAAAACAGGGTATTGGTATCTTTATGATGGAACAGTTTTTACAAGAGGCTGGAGCAATTTATGAAGAGATACAAATAGATATCTCCCATAAACCAAAGGCTATAAAGTTTTATGAAAAGTTTGGATTCCAAGAAAATCCAAAAAATATCATGAGTAAAAAGTTAGAAAGAAAAGAGGTATTTCGCCCAAGTGATGGTTATGATCCAACTCGTTGGATGGATTAAAATAAAAAATTGTATAATCTAAAATTATTTAACTATTAGGAAAACCAATGAATCAAAGCCTACCAGCAGGTCATCCAGTACAGGTTTATTTACAAGAAAATCAACTAATAAAAGAACTTATTGACAATATCAACAATATAAATATTGAAGAAAATAACGAAGAGTTTAAAGTACAATTTGAAAAACTATGTAAAGTTGAAAAACATTTTGCAAGAAAAGAGAACCAACTTTTCCCATACCTAGAAAAATATGGATGGACTAGTCCTTCTCAAAATATGTGGGCATTCCATGATGATATCCGTACAATCATAAAAGAAACTAAAAATTTAGCAACTACTGATGAGTTTTCATCACTTAGTATATCACTTCAAAATCTTTTTAAAAATCTTGAACATATTATGCAAATTGAAGAGG
>JAGGWE010000089.1 GCA_021157665.1 Sulfurimonas sp. | reverse complement strand
CACATATCTTGTGTGCTGATTCTACCTCATCTCTTTTGTAGATAAAAAGTAAAAATTCTTCTCCTCCATATCGTATTAAAATATCACTATTTCTTGTTGAATTTTTTAAAATTTGACTACTTTTGGCTAAAACATAATCTCCTGCTTTATGTCCATAAGTATCATTAATTACTTTGAATTTATCTAAATCTAGCATTGCTACACTATAATTTTCTAATTTAAGCATTGGAGCTACTTCTGCAAGATAATTTCTATTGTAGAGTTGTGTTAAAGGGTCAGTGAATATTTTTTTTCTTGTTATGAAGTAGTGAAATATTTGGATTATAGTCATAGATACAAGTAGAAATACAAAAACAATTAAAATTATAAAAAATGTTTCTAATGGTTTTGTAAGTTCTACTAGTATTTGTTTGATTTTTGTTGTAATATCTACACTTAAAACCGCTATGATTTTTTCATTAATTTTTATAGGATATATGTAAGTTAAAAAAAGGTTTTCCATATCTTCTTGTCGTATGATTTGGGCTTCTTTTGTTAGGTATAGTTCTTTATATTTTTGATTTGTAACATCAAATTTTTCAAAGAAATGGGCTTTATCTATTTTTGAAGCATCAAGTAAAAACCTAAATCTACCCTTATCATCTTTTGTCAAAAGGTAAATATATTTTATAGATGGAGTTACTATAAGAGATAAGTGGTTTTCATATTTTTTTCTTTTTTTTGCACTAGATAAAAAATCTATTAATTGTTTTGAGTTTTTAATTTTATTATTATATATTATTTCTTTTTCAAAATTTTGAAAAAGATATGAAAGTTGTTGAATCTTATTTGTTTCAATTTTTGTAAAAATTTCTTTTTCAGCTTGTCTTATATTAAGATAGATAAAAATAAAAAATATACCAAGTGAAAATAGTAATAAAAATACAAAAAGCTCTTTTTTATTTACCATATTTTCTCTTCTAAGTATGGATTAAGATTTTTTGAAACTTGGATAGATTGAGTTTTAATTCTTGGTTGTAAAATTATAATATTTGGTCCTCCTTTTTTCCAAAACAAAGCTCCAAAACTATTTTGTATGTTTGAAAGTAAATCATAACTTAAAACAAATATATGCTTTTTTCTACATTCTTGGATTAGGTTACTTTTTCTTTGAAGTATTATTATATTGGCTTCGTTACATTTTTTAGTGGTTCTAAATTTAGAACTATGCTGAAATTCTGCCAATATTTTGACATCGTCACTCCATATTTTTATAGGTTCTTTTATTGATATTTCAGACAATATATTTCCCAGTACTTTTACTTTCAAATGATTTGAATCAGATGCGAAAAGAAAAAGTGCTGATAAAAGAAAAGTTATTATAAGTTTCATTAAAATGTATACTCCATAGTTATAAGTCCTCTTCTCTCAATCGCTGGGATTTTTATCTCCCCTGCTGTATCTATAATTGTTTTACTTGCTTTATTTAAAAGGTTTTCACCCTTTAGTTTTACTTTTAGCTTTTTATTAACTGGATAACTAATAGCAAGTGTATAATCATATCCTGCATCCATTTTTATATCTTCATTAGTTAGTGGATTAACAAGGATATAGCTATCACGATATACTAGTTCATTATATATATCAAATTTTCCAACTTTATTAAATAGTTGAACTAAAGCACCTGCACCTGGTGAATAATAATCATCTTTATAACCTTTATAAACTTCAATGATTGCTTTGTTATTAAAGTTAAAATGATGTTCACCTCTTATATAAACACGATTAAAATATATAGTGTCAGGTGAGTTTATATATTTTTTTGTAACTTTATCAAAGCTAAGAGCATCATCAATAACTTTATAAGCATAACCAAAAACAACTCTATGTGTATTGTCATTGTATTCTAATTCTCCAGCTAACATCTTAGTTGTAGAACTCTCAAGTTCAGGATTAACATTATATACAGGTGGTGCAAATGTTGTTTGAAGGGCATTTGGATAAGTGTATCTGCTAATAGCAAATAATTTAGTAGTCCATACCTCATTTATTAAAGATATATACCCTAGTCTATAGGCATATTCTGTAGAAGATTTTGAAAAGCTATCTTTATAGTAATCAACTTTAGCACTAAAAGCTAAGAGATTATTTTTATTTATATTATATAACTCTTCTAGATAAAACATATATATATCAAGTTTTTTAGGACCTATAACTGGAGTTACATTAGTCCCTTTATATGTTTTAACCTTAAGTCTATTTTGTTGAAACTCGGCACCGATTAAAAAATCATGATTTCCATCAATAATTTTTTTATCAAGGGTGATTTTATATGTATTTGAATGTATATCTATATCTAAATCATTACCCGTTGGTGTTCCTTGAAGATCTGTTGTTAATTGTATCCCATTTGCATCGCTATTAAAAAATTTCTTTCTTTCTGTTGATGCAGCTAAAGAAAGTTTTATATCCCCTTGGAAGTATTTTATAGCATTAATATAAGTATATCTTCGTAAACTGTCATCACCTAATGGTGCTGTTCCCATACCGTTAAAAATATCTGTTTTAGTTGATATAGTATCTATTGCTATTTCAAAATTATCATCTTGTGATATTTTAAAATGAGCTTGAAGTCGTGAAGCATCACGGGATAATTCTTGCTTGTTTCTAGTTGGTTTTTTGTAGTTTGTTTTAGCTGCATCAGCATAAAAAAGATAATCATATTCATCTGCTGAACCAGCATCTATTATTCTAAAGTCTCCACTAGATTTTGAATCAAAAGTTATTTGAGTAGAGGAGCTGTTTTCTCTTGATGGATCTTTGGAATATAATCTGATAACCATTGAACCTGGTGAATTACCAAAGGCGATAGAATTACCACCTTGATAAATCTCAATATGATCTACAAAGTAAATATCCATCTCTCCATACATATCAAGTGCATTTCCTTGAGCAACACTTGTTATCTCAAAATCATCTATATATAGTTTTATTGGTGGAAGTGCACTTTTCCCTTGTCCCACATTTAGTATTCTTGACACACCTATTGAGTGCATCTGTAGAGTATATAATCGAATGGTTTTTAAAACATCTTTTAATGAGTAGGCTTGCATTCTTTCTAAGTCTTCTCTTGAATATACAAGTAAAAAACCAGCACTTTCCTTTTTTGTTTTTTTGTAAAGTGACTCTGAATCTTGATACTCGTTTAGTAAACTATCTAGTAGTAATTCTTGAGAAAATAATAATGGCACAAATAAAATTAATAATAGAATTTTTTTCAAGATTTACCCTTATGATGATTAAGAGATGATTATAAGACTTTTTTACTTATTTTAAACTTGCATCTGCTAAAGTTAAACAAAATAGAACATTTTTTCTATTCTTTTGTATAGTTTGTATTGCTTGAGTCAGTGTTGAGCCTGTTGTTATTATGTCATCTACTAAAATAATATCATTTGAATTAAAATTATTAAATTCAAATTTTCGTGGATTTAAAAGCCTAAACTCTTTACTTTTTCCAGAATAAGATATTGAATTTTTTGCTTTTAATTTATTGTAGATAGGTTTTATATTTTTACTTTTTAGATGCTTATTTAGTATCGCTGTATGAGAATATCCACTATCAGTTTTATCATCAATAGGAATTGAACTTATGGCACCCCAAGGGCATTTGTCGCTTCGCTCGGGCACATGAGGAAACTCAAATTCTTCTGCAAATTTGCTAAAGCTGTTTTTAGCCAAAATATTGTAGATATAAAATCCTAAATCAGTATGTTTTGTATGAAGTAAATCTTTAATATCTTTGTATTTATAAAATGATATAACTTCGATGTTATTTAAGATTTTTCTTTTATAGATTGAGGGTGTTAAAAAAGTATCTTGGCATGTGGGACATATATGCGAAAGTGAAAAACTCTCGCATAATAAACATCGCATTTTTTTGTTTTAGTCCATTTTTAAAACAGACATAAAAGCCTCTTGAGGAAGTTGAACTCTACCGATAGACTTCATTCTTTTCTTACCAGCTTTTTGTTTTTCTAGTAGTT
>JAGGWE010000191.1 GCA_021157665.1 Sulfurimonas sp. | reverse complement strand
CTTCTCTATCATCTTCAACTTAGCTTCTTTAAGTGCCTTGGCATAACTTGGATGAGTTTGCATCTCTTGGTAAAAAGAACTCATCAGATCTTTAGTCGCTTCATCATCCACTGACCACAGGCTCATCACTATATCTTTAGCTCCTGCTTGTATAAAGGCTTTACTAAGTCCAGAGACAGAGTCTGTTGAGTTTATATCTACTACACCTGTCTGACAAGCAGAAAGTACTACCAGATCTGTTCCTTTTAGTTCAAGTCCTGAAAGCTTTAATGCTGTAACTACTCCATCACTTTTACCTTTTATCACAGACTTATTTGCTCCAGAAAGTGCTATACCCGATTTGAGCATAGGGTTAGGAATTGTATTATCATTTATAAAGAAGCCATGTGTGGCTATATGGAGTATCTTCGGTTCTTTTACTTTCATAAGGTTAGCTTCACTTGCATCATCTTCTGTATACTCTGTCAGATTCTTTCCTCCGAGTGTATGTTTTATAGATTCTGCTTCTGCTTTGGTTCCAGGCAGTGGAGCAAACCTCATTCTAAATAATGATTTTATGATCCCTGTTCTATTTGTATTGAGAGTTATGGCTATTTCTTTATTGTGTGAAGCTACTTTAGCAATGTCTTTAGCATTGAAGTTAGGGTTAGAGAAGACAACTGTAGAATTATTTTCTTTCATTACATTTGCATTAGTATATTTATAAAGTCTTACTAACTCTTTTCCGCTTGGTATATATCTTATCTCTTTTTGTTCTATGAGGTATTTGTTATTTAATTGATTAAACAGAGATTCAAATGGTAGAAGTCTTAGTGCTCCATCAGGGGAGAGGATGAGACTTTTTTTATTTTTCAGTTGTTTAGACAATCGTCCAGGGAGAACCAGCGTATAAAGTTCAGATAATTTATCTTTAGAAGTCATAGTAAGTTTATCTAACTTGTTGTCTGTAAGATTAGTATCATTTAAAATGCTGTTTACATCTTCCCTAAAGGTTTTCACCAGGGTATCTATCTTTTTAGTATTGTTTGCATCTATTTGAGTGAATGTAATATTTTCTTTACTATCTAAGCTAAAGACATAGTAGTAGTCTCCTGCTTTTGCGTAGTCTATGTAGAGTTCGTTGTCTTTTAGATTTTTGGCTATATCTTTGTAGTGTATTGACTTCAATCCTTGTTGTTCAGTAAAACTTGAAGTACTAACTGATATTTCACTGGTTAATTTACTTATTTTCTCCTCTTTTTGTTCTATATTTTTAATCCAATTTTTTCGTTCTTTTGATTTAGGAAGAGATTGATAAAGTTTTGCTAATTTTCTTTTAGTCAATACTAAGGTTTCAATTTTGTTTTTAATAATAAGATCTTTCGTATTACTATAAAGCATACCTATAGCATTTTCACTGTCAAATATGGATCCTTTATAATTTAACCATGAATTAAATATATTTTTAGCGATTGGTTTTTTCAATCTTTTATCACTCTTAATATATAAATATGTTGTACTTAAAAAAGTATCTACTCTTTTACTATTTAATTTAAGAAAATTATTTTTTTGTTTATTATCAAGAACAGAAAACATTTCATCTCTACTTTTCAAGAAAAGATTAAATGATTTTTGAATACTTTTATAGGCTTCGGGATAATTTTTCATAATTTTATATAACTTAGCAATGACAAAGTGTTCTTCCATAACAAAAACATGATCTTTTCCGTATTTACTCTCCCAATCTAATAAAGTTTTTTTATAATAATCCAAGGCTTTATCATGCTCTCCCATTAATTGATATACTTGTGCCGCATTACTATAAAAACCTGTTTTATTTACATTCTTACCATAAATATTTTCGTCTATCTGCATTGCTTGTTTAAAGTAACTAAGTGAACTGTTATAATCTCCTGCTTCTTTATAGAGTTTACCAATATCCAGATAACTGCCAGAAAGCATTACACTATTTCTATTCTGTCTTAAATTTAATGCTTTTTCATAATACATTAATGCCGTATTATAATCTTCTAAATCCATATATATAAGGGCAATTTTATTATATGTTTCTTCGGTTATAAGTTTATGAGAAGTATCTAAATCTAAAGTTCTTTTATATGACTTTAACGCTTTTTCAGTATCTCCCATAAGATAATAAGTCAATGCCAAATTATTATTTTCACCTAAATAATGAATATTATATTGTCCAACTGATTTTTCTCGGATTGGTAAAGATTTTTTGAAATAGGATAAAGCTTTAGTATATTCATTCACAGAAATATAAAAAGAAGCTATATGACTATAACTTTTCGCAAGCATAATATCATCTTTTTCAAGTACCTTTTCTCTCATAGCTAAAACATTTTTAATATACGTTATCTCTTTTGCATAATTACCTACATTATGATAAAAAGTTGCAATATTATCATATTGAAGAAGTGTTGTATCATGTTCTGATCCTAAAAGTAACTCTGCAGCATCTAAAGCCTTTATGTAGTACTTTTCCGATTTTAAAATCTCATCCATTACAAAATATGTCTGAGCGATATCTCCATATATCCAAATAACTCTTTTATCATTTTTACTTACTGACAAAGCTTTTTTATAATAGAGTAAAGATTCTGTATAATTATATTTTGCCCAGTATGCCGAGCCTATACGTTTATACCATATAAATTTATCTTCTGAAACGTCCAGAGCTTTTTTTAAATATGTTATCTGTTTATCATACTCTTTAGCAAGCGAGTAGCTACTAGCTAATGTATAATAACTTTTTAGAGTATTTTTATGAGTCTCACCTAAAATATTTTTGTTTATAGTTAAAATTTTCAGGTTATATTTGGCCATTTTTTTATAGTCACCCATATCTAAACAAAGTTGTACTATATGCTTATAGTATTTAATTATGGACTGATCTTCTTGGTTTAGTAATTTAACTTTATTTGATAAAAACTTTTCATAAAATTCAATTGATTTAGCATAATCATTACTTCTCTTGTAAACTTCACTCATCAGTTTATAAATGTTTAATGTATAATCATGCTCTTCACCAAAAACTTTTTTACTTATACTTAAAGATTTTTCTAAATACTCTATTGATTTTTTATTTTTATGCAAATTCTCATATTTAACTGCCATTCCCTTCAAAAGGTACACATATCTCTTTTGTCGATTTAGATTTGATTTATAAACTGCTTCTACCTGAAGCAATATTTCTAAAGTTTTTTTATGTTCCTTGGTATTACTGTATAATGCACCTAACGCAAAAAGATTATCATACATAGCTATATTGTCTTTACTTTGATACTGTTTTTGTAAAGATATTATTTGTGTTAAATATTTTATTGCTTCTCTCGTTTTTTTTGCTTTTTTTGCATCTTTATATTTTTTCTGAAGTGTATTTATTGATAGCCGAGGCTGATCTTTTTTTATTTCAGCATCACAAGGGCTCTTTCCTTCACTCTCTTCAGCATTTATACTACTTGTTAGCAATACAGCAAGTACAATCACACCAAATATCTTTTTCAAGTTACTTCCTTTTGTATTCATCGTTACTCTAATTTAGCAATTTATGGCGAACACCCTAGTTCGCCACTCTCTCCAAGTCCACATCCTTCCCAACATTCCGAATGACAGGATACTGATAGTCAGCATTATT
>JAGGWE010000015.1 GCA_021157665.1 Sulfurimonas sp. | reverse complement strand
GCCCAAAATTTATTAAAGTTTTTTAGTCCTTCATTTGGGTTAATATTTTTAAATTCCATTCTATTAATATCTACAAGTGAGAATCTATATTTTTCATTCTCTTTTGTGATTAAAATATTGCCAAGTGAATAATCCACATGCCAAACACCTTTTTGGTGAATCTCATATGTAAAGTTTGTAAACTGTTTTAAAATCTCTTTGTAGTCATCTACTTTATGGTGAAAAACTTCTCGAATTGTTATATCGTAAGGCTCATATACTGAGATAAAATAACTTTGAGATAATAAACCCATATTGAAAAATTCTATTACCCCTACAGGTTCAGGGGTGTTTACATCTAACTCCATCAGTTTAACTGCATTAGCATAAGATTTTTTTGCTTTTCCATCACGAATAAAAGTATATGCAATTCTATTGATGGCATGTGGGATTTTAAATGATTTTATAACACATTTAATTCCGTTTAACTCTATAATCTTAAGTTCATTTCTTGCTTTATGGATACTTTCATTTGAATCATTGAAAATAGCTTTAATATTTAGTAAATCATCTTTAAAATGATTGTATTTTGGATTTAAACTGTATTTATATGACATTTTTAAATCACTTTAGTATTTTAGGTATTTGTTTATCATTCTCATCAAATGAAAGCTTTAATATACCAGCTAAACCAGATATATCTGAATCACAAACAAAATAGTTCTCTTTTTGATTAAATTTTTCATATTTATTTTCATAACCAAGAAGATAACTTAAAGTTTTTGATGCCTGATAGTGTGAAATATAATCAAATTCTGAAAATTTATCTTTAATACTTTTCGCACCATTGATAGTATATACAAAAAATGGAACTTGATAAACTGAATCATAATCAAGTCTACCATGACCATTTCTATTTGTATCACCAATATTTGTTGCATGATCAGATGTAAATACAAAATATGTTGGTTTAGTAGTTTTTGATTTTATTTTTTTAATGATTTCAGATAAAATATGGTCTGTATATATTATAGAGTTTTGATACTCTAGAGTGTTTTGAAGTATACTTTTGTCAGCTGTATTTTCTTTTGTGAATATTTCAAACTCAGGTGGGTAGTCAATTTTAAATGGGGTATGAGAACCTCTTTGGTGAAGTACTATAAAATTTGACTTACTAAAATCAATTTTATCTATAGTCCCAAGTAAAAATCTATCTAAAGCTGGAGTATCAACATCTTTTGTTTCAGCTGTTCCATCAATATAATTATCTATATATTTAGGACACAAGTAACTTTTTAGTTGTGCCAATTGATCTTGTGCTTGAGCACTGTAAAAGTGAGTAGTAAAACCATTATTACTAGCCATTTTAAAAAGACAAGTGTTCGTTGAAATAATTTGAGGTACTCCATCAGGTTTTTTTATCATATTAAAAAATGATGGGATAGAAACATCAGTTACAACACCATCAGAAATACATCTTTTATATAAAAAATCTGGAGAATCTTTTAGTGTATCTAAAAAAGGTGTAGTTTTTATTTTATACCCATAAAGTGACATATACTCTCTGTGAAGAGACTCACCCATAATCATAACAACATTTATATCTGGATTTTTATTTATTAGTTTGGGAGTGTTTACTATTGTTTGTTCTAAGCCACTATGACCTGATAGTTTTTTTGGCATAATATTTCCAAGTAAGTAACTAAGTGTAGTTATACTGTTTTTGATAGGGTAATACTCTACATTTGGTCTAGCACCTTTTTTTGAGTCTTTTATAAAAACTTTTACAGGCATAGAGATTAAAAATATTATTAAAATAATTCCTAAATATGGGATATTTAATTTTGTATCTTTTAGATTTTTTATAATAAAATAGGTTCCAAGTGTAACAATACCCATTAAAATAGTAGGGGTAATCCCTATTGTTGCAACAGTTTTAAAAGTGTCAAATGTTTCTTGAAATTTTGTAAAGAAAAGATAATACTCTAGTGGAAAAATCCATGTACCAAAATATGCAAAGTGCATATATTGAAACCATATGAATGTGATAAGTAAACTATATGTAGCGATAATAGCTCTTTTGCTAGTAAGAGATAGGATTAAAAAGTTTATAATTAGATATTCTGCAAAAGTTTTAGCATTTAGATTAAACATTAGGATATCATTGTATATTCTATAAATTTGCTCAGTTGTGATAAAGAGTAAACTAATTAATAATGCAATTAATAAATTATAAAGAATATTTTTGTATATTTTTTTCATTGATGACCTTTAAATATTGAAGTGAATTTGGAATTATATTTAAATTTGACTTAATAAAACCACTAGAATAAATGTGGTAAAATTGCTTTATGAAAATTACAGCAAATATTATTACTTTAAATGAAGAAAAAAATATCGAAAAAGTTATAAAATCAGTTCAAAAAGTTTGTGATGAGGTACTTGTTATTGACTCATTGAGTAGTGATAAAACTTGTGAGATTGCAGAGTCTTTAGGTGCTAAAGTTGTATTACAAAAATATCTTGGTGATGGTGGACAAAAAGCTTTTGGTGCACCTTTAGCAAAGTATGATTGGATTTTGAGTATAGATGCTGATGAGAGACTTGATATAAATGCTGTAGAAGAGATAAAAAAGTTAGATTTAGACTCGACTAAGTATGATGCTTTTTCGTTTGCAAGAAAAACTTATATTGGAGAGGCATTTATAAAGCTTTGGTATCCAGATAGAGTTACAAGATTATATGATAGAAGAAAATGTCAATACACAACAGAGGGTGGACACGCGAAGGTAGATACTGGGAATGTAAAAGATTTAGATGCTGATATGCTTCACTACTCTTATGCAGATTATTCCGAAATGATTAAGGTAAGTTATAAATTTATAACTCGTGGTGCTAGAATATCTTATGAATCAGGTAAAAGAGTTTCATCATTTGATCCATTTTTACATGGAGTTGGTGCTTTATTTAAAGCTCTAATATTAAAAGGTGGTGCTTTTCACGGTATAAATGGCTGGAATGTAGCAGTTGTTTCAGCTTTTAGTTCATATATGAAATATGCTTTGATATTAGAGATGCAATCAGGTGAATAAAAAAACTGTAATAGAACTATGTATGTCTCCAGATTTAGGTGGTTTAGAGTTAAATATGATAACTACGGCTAAGTTACTACAAGATGACTTTAATATTATCTCTATCATAAATAGAAACTCTAAAATTTCAAAGTATTATGATGAAACAGATAAGTTTATTGAGATAGAAAAAAAATCATCATTTTTTATGTTTGGAGAGGCTAAACAATTAGCAAATATTATAGATAAAGAAGATGTAAAAATTATTCATTTTCATTGGACAAAAGATATCCCATTTGTAGTTTTAGCTAAGTTACTCTCAAAATCTAAACCTAAAATAGTTCAAACAAGACATATGACAATGACAAGGTTTAAAGATGATTTTTATCATAAGTTTTTGTATAAAAATATTGATTTAATGATAGCTATTACAAATCAGGTAAGAGAGCAGTTAGAAAAATTTATTCCTAGTGATATTAGACCAAACATAGAATTATTATATGCTGGTGTAAGAAAGCATGAACCTCTTAATGAAATAGAGGTAAATAATTTAAAATCTGAACTTTTATTTAGTGATAAAAGTTTTAATATTGGAATGGTTGGGCGTATAAATGAACCAAAAGGGCAACATATTCTTATAAAAGCAGTAGATATATTAACAAAGAAAGGTCTAGATATAAATGCATATTTTGTCGGACATGCTATGGAAGAATCATATCTGCAAAAGCTAAAAGATGATGTAAAAGCCAGAGGTATTGAAAAACAGATACATTTTTTGGGTTTTATGAAAAATCCACACCATTTTTATCAGATTTGTGATGGGATTGTTCTGGCATCAAAAAGAGAAACCTTTGGTTTGGTGCTTATAGAAGCAATGCAGATGCAAACAGCAGTGATAGGTTCGAATAGTGGTGGAGTTATTGAGATTATTGATGATAAAGAAAATGGACTTTTATTTGAGGCAGAGAATGATATTGATTTAGCTGATAAGATTAATTTTATGATAGATAATCCTCAAAAAGTAAAAGATATGGAACTCTCTGCTTTTAAAAAGTGTGAAGAGTATTTTAATGATAAAAAGCAGTACAACAAATTAAAAATTATTTTTAAGAAATTGATATGAAAAAACAAAATACAGCAGTAATCTGTTTGTCTTATAATAATGGTGGAATGGAGTTAGCAGCTTTAAAAATAGCAAGTTTATTGAATGAATCTGTTGATATAACACTTATAG
>JAGGWE010000071.1 GCA_021157665.1 Sulfurimonas sp. | reverse complement strand
TCCATCAGTAATTTGAGAGAGTTCCTCTGTATTTAAAATACCTTGTTTTGTAAGCATTGCGGCATGTGCAAGTGAACCCTCTATATCTTCACGATAAAGTTTTCTATCGTACATAATTGAAGCATTAAATTGATCTAGTAAATTTGAAGCACTCGCAGAAAAGCGACCTGACCACATTTTATCCATATTTTTTTCCTTGTAGTTATTATTTTTACGGTATAGGAAGTAATTCCTCTACCTGCGTTAACACTAAGTTTCCTTCGGCAGGAAGCCTAAAGCACTAGTGCTTTTTTTAAAATTTATAGTTGGTATTTGTTATAAAGCTTATCATCAAAATCCCAAATACCTCTTTGTTTTAATGACTCAATTACACTTGGTGTGCAATCCACATCATCTGGCCACTCTCTTGTAAAACCATCGAGTGGAGTTTTATTTGTCCCATCTATACCTATCATTAAACCTGATTGGTAAATATCTCTAAGAGCATCTATGTTGTTTGTAACTCTCCAAACTAACATATATGCATTATAAATATCATTCTTTTTCTCATCAACAAAAACAACTATTCTAATATTTGTACTAAGAGTTATAAGCATATCAAAATACTCTTTTGCTGACTTAGTTTTGTTTACAGATATAACAGTTATAGGATTTTTAGTTCTTGTCATAAACTGATGAAGTTTTACAACATCAGGAATAAGCTCTTTTACTTTTTCAAGCAATACATCATCATCTAAAAGGTGAGGTGCTTCTACATTATATGCAGCAGTCACATCAATACCTAACTTACCACCAACTAAAGTCTCAGGTGAGGAGTGATCAAGTGCATCTAAAATACCCTCTGTTATAAACATACATTTTGGTGTAAATCTATTTAAAATATATGTAGTCAAAACCTCGTAGTTTTCAAGTTTTGGTGCATTTTCATCTAAAAATATTGCATGTTTTACAAAACTCATCTGACCAACACCCCAAAAAGCATGCATAGTTTGTTTAGCATGTCCCTTATAAAGTGTCTTTATTTTTGCTATTATAAGATTATGAAAACCAGAGTTTTCTGGCATGTGCATATCAATTAAATCAGGTGCAGTTGTTTTTAAAAGTGGGAAAAATATTTTACCAGTAGCCCAACCCATATATTTATCTTCTAAAGGTGGTTTACCTACAACTGTTGCTAAAAAAACTTTATCTTTTTTAGTTGTAATCGCACTTACTTCCATAACTGGATATGGCTCTTCTAAGGTGTAATAACCAGTATGGTCACCAAATGGACCCTCTATTTTTATATCATTTGTATCAACCCATCCCTCAATCACATAATCAACATCTTTAGGAATATAAAGAGGTGTTGTAAGTGACTTTACAAGTTGTGCTGGTTTTTTAGTGATTAATCCATACATTAGTAATTCATTTACTCCGTATGGAAGTGGAGCAGTTGCACACCAAGTATAAAGTGGATTTCCACCAATAGCTATACTAACTGGCATTTTTTTACCTGCTTTTTGATACTGATCAAAAAAGTGTGAAGAGTCTTTATGAATCTGCCAGTGCATACCTAGATGATTTTTATCATAAACTTGAAGTCTATACATTCCAAGATTTACCATCTCGCCATCAAGGGACTGAGTATAAACTTGCCCCATAGTGATAAAAGGACCACCATCTTGCTCCCAAGTTGTTAAAACAGGAAGTTTATAAAGGTCTATATCATCATTTAAATATTTTACTTTTTGACACTCACCCTCGCCAGACAATCTTTTTGGAAAAATATTTTTTAATGAAAAAAGTTGAGAAGCCATTGATATTTTATCCATAAAACCAGATGGTGGTTTCATATGAAGTAAATTAGTAATTTCATCTGCAATAGACTCAATAGTTCTACCAAATAATAGTTCGCATCTTTTATATGAACCAAAAACATTCATTAAAACTGGCTCTTCAAACTTAGCACCACTTTTTTTATCTATAACATTTGTAAAAAGAATAGCCTTACCACCATCCTTTTTTTTAACTTCTGCATAAGCGATATGTGGAATCTCTAAATAAATATCTAATTCATCTTCAATTATTCTAAGTTCACCCTCTTTTTTTAAAAGATTAATTGTACTTTTCATTTATCTATTTAACCTTTTTATACTTTTGTTTTGTTTTATCAATTTTACCATCAAAAAACATAGTTGGAGTTCCTTGAACCATTAAATCTTCAGAGATAGCTAAATCACTTTTATAATAATTTAAAACCTCTTTTGCTTTTATATCTTCTGGTTTAATATCTGATTTCATAACCTTATTAAAAGCTGCCAATATTTTTTTAACATCTTTTTCTCTAGAATTTACTTTTACTTTATACATATTTAGAACTACATCTTTATAGCCCTTTAACTCAGCGGCTAATGCCGCTTTAGATAGTGCCACAGCTGCTGGATGAAGATTTGGAAGTGGTAAATGATAATAATAAATAGCAAACTTATCAGGTTGTTTTTTCATGTAATTTATTGCTGAAGGAACAAAGATTTTACAAAATGGACATAATGGATCTGAAAAAATTGCCACTTTATGTTTAGCATCAGTATTTCCATAAATCAAATTTTCTTTTTTATAATGAATAGGCTGAAATTTTGGAGTTATAGAATCTTTTAATGATTCCCCTGTTTCCATATCTATCAAATCTTTAGTAATCATATCTCCACTAGTAAACCAAATCATTTTTTGTTTCACTTTACGATTTTTAGGCTTTGCTTTTACAGTTGCATCAACACTAATAATAACAGCATCCCAATCTTTCATGCTATCTACTTTTACTCTATCTATAATTTTTACATCTAGTGAAACAATCCCAGAATTTTTTTTAAATGATTTTTCTAAAAACTCTTTAATAAGTTCATTATCACCTGCGACTAAAATACTATTTAATAGAAGTGTTGTTGCTAATAATTTCAACATCAATAACATCAGAATCCTTTTTAATATGATTTTCTTTAAACGAGGTTTTACAATTACCTGATTTTAAATGGTAACGATTTACAAGCATAGAAGTAAATACACTAAACTGCATAAATATTCCCAATATATCTGTTAAAAAGCCAGGTACAATCAATAAAATCGCACCAAAAAGTGTAAATAGATTTAATCTTTGAAACTGATCTAAATCTATGCAACTATAAGATACAGCCGTCATATTTTCAACTAGTGTTTTTCTAAAATTTATAAGTATCGATATGCCAATAAAAGCACTTAACATAATCTCAAAAAATGTTGCTAAACCACCAATAGAAGATGAAATATTTACAGAGATTAAAACTTCTAAAAATAGATATATTATAAAATAAATCATTTTATATCATATCCATTATTTTACTCATAACTTCATCTACAGCAACTGAAGTTTTTTCAGTAGTTTTTCTATCATAGATTTGAACTAAGCCATTAACTAACTCTTTTCCTATGATAACAGTATAAGGAAAACCAATAAGTTCAGCATCTTTCATTTTAAAACCAAATCTCTCTTTTCTATCATCTAAAATAACTTCTACACCATTATCTTGAAACTGAGAGTAAAGTTTTTCACCAAGTTCAGTTTGAGCATCATCTTTAATATTTGAAACCATAACATTTACCATATATGGAGCTGTTGCCTTTGTCCAAATACAACCATTTTCATCATGATTTTGCTCGATTACTGAAGCTACTAAACGACTTACACCAATTCCAAATGTTGCCATCTCGAATGCTTTTGGTTTTCCATTCTCATCGTTAAATTTTGCCTCAAGAGAGCTTGAATATCTATCTCCAAGTTGGAAAATATGCCCAACTTCTATACCTTTTTTAAAGCTGAGATTTCCACCACAAGAACATTTTTCATCAATAGTTTTGGTTTGTAACTCTTCATATGATTTCTCATTTAAAGCATCTATCTCTTCTTCAGTGTCAAATATTTTCTCAATATTAGCACCATAATCACAAGTATCACAAATTACAATAGTATCTTCACCACTATCAGCTAATACATGGAACTCTTTACTTCCCTCTCCACCAATAGCACCAGAATCAGCCTGAACAACTCTAAAATCAAGTCCTAAACGAGTAAATATTTTTTTATATGTAGCTTCCATATGCTCAAACTCTCTAACCATATCCTCTTTTGAAGCATGAAAAGAATATCCATCTTTCATTAAAAATTCACGCCCACGAAGAAGTCCATATCTTGGTCTTGCTTCATCACGAAATTTTGTATTTATTTGGTATAGATTAACGGGTAAATCTTTATAAGAAGTAACTCTGTTTTTTACTAATTCAACCATAGCTTCTTCATTTGTTGGACTAAGTACAAAATCATTTTGATGTCTATCTTTTATACGAAGCATCTCTTTACCCATAGTATCAGCACGACCACTTCTATCCCAAAGAGATATTGGTGTTATAAATGAAAGTTGAACCTCATTACATCCAGCCTTATCTAACTCCTCTTTTACAACTCTTCTAATTTTTTCTAGTACAATTTTTCCAAGTGGCATAAAATTATAAAGTCCAGAACCTTGTTGGTTTATAAAGCCACCTCTAACTAAGAACTGATGACTAGGTAAAGTAGCATCTGATGGTGCCTCTTTTGTTGTTGGTATAAATGCTCTACTTCTTCTCAACTTTTTATCCTTTTATAAAATCTGGTTTTTTTGGTTTTTCTTTATCTACGCTTTTACTAAAAATACTCATCATTTTTGTAGATATCTCAGAACCTGACTCATCAGTAGAGTTTCTCATACTTAAAGTCATATCATGTAAAAATCTTTTTAACGCTTGTTCACACATCTTTTTAGCTTCATCTTCATACTCTTTAGGGATAAAACCTTTTGAGATAACTCTGTTACTTTCAATAGAAGCTGCCTCGTAAGCTTTTTCATAAATCTCTTTAATTATTGGCTCTATATCTAAACTTGCAAGAGATTCAAAAAACTCTACAATAGCACGACCTATAATTCCATGAGCAGCTTTTGCAGCATCTTCTCTATGAGATAAATTTTCATCTATTATGAGTTTAAGATCATCAATCACATAAAGATTTATTCGCTCACCTTTATGATAATTAATATCTCTAGGCATAGCTAAATCAAACCAATATCTATCAAAATCACAAGAGTGAATAATCTCATCAGTAATTATTGGAACTGGTGAGGAAGTTGCTGTAAAAAGAATATCGAACTCATTTATGGCATGTGGAAGCTCTTCATAATCTATAACTTTAGTACCACATAAATCAGCTAAAGCTTCAGCCTTATGTTTTGTTCTATTCATAATATATACATCAGCACCTGCATTAACAAGATGTCTTGCTGTAATATCACTCATCTCACCAACACCAATAACTAAAGCTTTTTTACCTTTTAAATCAGCAACTAATGATTTTAATTTTGAAACAGCTACACTTGCCATAGAAACCGGTTTTGAAGATATGTCAGTAGAATTTCTAACTTTTGCAGCACATTTAAAAGCACTTTTAATAGTTCGTGCTAATTTTTTACCACAATAACCATTGTCATGTGAAAATCTAAAAGCATCTTTTAACTGTCCTGCAATTTGAGTCTCACCAATAACCATAGAATCTAATGAAGACGCAACACTAAAAACATGATGAATAGCACTACTGTTATCATAAATATCAGCACGACCTTCAAGTTCTTCTATACTTATACCCGCTCGCATACTTAACATTTTAAAAATATGATCTGTCGCCCCAGCAATATCAATACAACTACATAAAACTTCCATTCTATTACAAGTTGAGATTAAAATAGATTCATCAATTAAGTCTGTTGAATTTAATTTACTAAGACATCCGTGCATATCTTTTTCATTTGGATAAGATAACTTCTCTCTAATCTCAATCGTTGAATTTTTGTGCGAAAAACTTATATTTAAATAATGCATTAATAACTTCTTTTTATCATAGTTTGTAAAATTTCAATAAGTGCAGTATCATCTTTTACTGCATTCATAGCTTCATTTGATAATTTCTGTGCTAAAACAAATGATTTTTCAACAGATTTATGTTGAGCCATTTTTTCTTTTATCCATAAAACTTCATCTTTATCTAAACTCTTGGCATGTGCATTTACCAATCTTTGTTTGTCAGTATCATTTAAAACTTCATAAAGATAGATATATGGAAGTGTACATTTACCCTCTACAAAATCATTCATTGCAGGTTTTCCAAGTGTAACAGAATCAGCAGTAATATCTAAAATATCATCAATAATTTGAAAAGAAAGCCCAAGATTTCTTCCATAAACGGCATATTTATCAGCATCTTTTGCAACTAAAAGTGCTGAAGCTTTTGCTGATGCTTCAATAAGTGTAGCAGTTTTAAGATAAAGCATATCAAGATATTTAGACTCATCGTGATTAAACGCCTCTGCCATCTTA
>JAGGWE010000151.1 GCA_021157665.1 Sulfurimonas sp. | reverse complement strand
TGTCACTTTTTTTTTCAATTTTATACTCGTTTTTACGAAGATCCTCCTGAAATTCCAGATGCTTAATCCGACACGTGGTTATGTACAGGTCGTGTACTTGAGCACTGGCACTCAGGAACTATGACTATGCGTGTACCTGAACTATATCGTTCAGTTCCGGAAGCTCTATGTTATATGCACCCACAAGATGCTAAAGATAAAGACCTTAAACAAGGTGGTTTATGCTGGGTTGAATCTCGTCGTGGTAAAGTAAAAGCTAGAGTTGAAACTCGTGGTAGAAATAGACCATCTCGTGGACTTGTATTTGTTCCATGGTTCGATGAAAAAGTATTTATAAACAAAGTTTGTCTTGATGCAACATGTCCGCAGTCAAAACAAACAGATTATAAAAAATGTGCTGTAAAAATTTACAAAGCATAAAATAAATTAAAGATAAGGGAAGTATCGTTTTGAGCGAAAACAGACCTGAAGTAAAAAAGAAAATTAAAAAACAACCATTAAGTGATAGAAGAAAATTTATTCTTAATATGGCGCGAGGCGTAGGTCTCGCGACGATGGGTGGTTTTGTATGGAGTGCGTATATAGATGAAGTTACAGCTTCAGAACTTCTCCTACGCCCACCAGGAGCCATTAAAGAAGAAGATTTTTTAAAAACATGTATCAAGTGTGGACTTTGTGTTTTAGCATGTCCGTACGATACACTATTACTTGCTAAACCGGGTGATCATAAACCTCTAGGAACTCCATATTTTGTCCCTAGAGATATACCTTGTTATATGTGTCCAGATATTCCTTGTGTACCAGTATGTCCTACTGGTGCATTAGATGAAGCTAGTGTAACAACTGATGGAGAGTTAGATATTAATGTAGCTGACATGGGTCTTGCAGTAGTTGATGATGAGAGCTGTATAGCTTTTTGGGGAATTCAATGTGATGCTTGTTATAGAGCTTGTCCACTTATGGGTAAAGCAATAACTATTGAATACGAAAAGAATACTAGAACTGGTAAACATGCCTTTATGAAACCTATAGTGCATAGCGATGCTTGTACTGGATGTGGATTATGCGAAAGAGCATGTGTAACTGAAAAAGCTGCTATCTTTATTCTTCCAAGGGAAACTGCGATGGGTAGAGCTGGTGATTACTATATCAAAGGTTGGGATAAAGAGGACGAAAAGCGTTTAAAAAATGCTAAAGAAATCAAAACCGTAACTGAGAGAAGTAAAAAGAGTGCTATAGACTCTTTAAATGATGGACTGGGGGACTTATACTAATGGGAACATTATGGAATAACTACAGATACCTTATTTTAAGAAGAACAACACAAATCGGTTTGCTAGTTCTATATTTTGGAGCGAATGCTTGGGGATGGACTATCCTTATGGGAAATCTTAGTTCATCAATCTTTTTAAATTTTGTACCTATGAGTGATCCTTATGCTGCATTACAAATGTTAGCGGCAGGTGCTGTCTTATCAGCAGATTTACTCATAGGTGTGGCAGTTATTGGTATATTTTATCTACTTATAGGCGGTCGTGTCTTTTGTAGTTGGATATGCCCTATAAATATGATAACTGATGCAGCAGCATTTACACGAAGAATAATAGGAATGGATCGTATTCAAGGTGTTAAACAACCAGCATCGAGAAATATAAGATACTGGGTACTAGCTTTAAGCTTAATCCTTTCATTTATAATGGGAGTAACAGCTTTTGAGTTTATATCTCCTATATCTATGGTTCATAGAGGGATTGTATTTGGTTTAGGTTTTGGTTGGGCAGCGATGCTTATTATTTTTCTTTTTGACCTATTTGTCCTAAAAAATGGATGGTGTGGTCATATATGCCCACTTGGTGGATTTTATTCACTAGTTGGTAAATTTAGTTTAATTAGAGTACATCACTTAGAAGAAAATTGTACTCTATGTATGAAGTGTAAAGATGTTTGTCCTGAGAAACAAGTCTTACATATGATTGGTAAAGAGAGTTTACCTGTTCTATCGGGAGAGTGTACAAACTGTGCACGATGTATAGAAGTATGTGATGATGATGCCTTAAGATTTTCAATAAGAACATTCGCAAATAAGAAGAAAACGGGAGAAAATAATGAAAACAATGAGTAAGATAACAATTGGTTTAGTTACTGCTGCATTACTATTTGTTGGTTGTAACGAAAGTGCAACTCCAGCGACTAATGACGGTGTCGGAAAAACAGTAACTGAAGAATCATTAGGTCTAAGAAAAACTGACCTTTATTCAGAAACAACAGAAACATTTGGTGATAAGGCACGCTATAATACTGCAGCTGCTGGAACAAGTAAAAAAATCAAAAGAGCATTTCAAGATGCTCCGCCGATGGTTCCACATGATGTTGAAGGTATGCTACCGATTACAATTAAAGATAATCAGTGTATAGCTTGTCACGATCCTATGGTTGCGGCAGATATGGGAGCAACTCCATATCCATCATCTCACATGACTAACTTTAGAGCAGCTACAGCTATTGCTTCTGATGGTAGAATTAGTAAAAATGGTGTTGCTACAGATAATACTTCTGCAGATGGATTAAAAAATGTTTCTATCAAGAAACAAAGTACATTAGTTGGTGCAAGATTTAACTGTTCACAATGTCATGCTCCTCAATCTGGAGATGCTTTATTAGTTGAAAATAATTTTGAAGCTGATTTCACAAGTGCTGATGGTGCAACTGCATCTAGCTGGAATGGAACTAAGTTAATGGAAGGTATTGATACTACTAAGTAGTAGATATATTTATGGAAAGAAGAGAGCTTTTTAGCTTTCTCTCTTCCTCATTAAAAGGTGAGGAATATAAAGAGAAAGACAAGATTATTAGACCACCATATTATAAAGATATAAATGCGTTTGATACAGAGTGTATTAACTGTGATGGTAAATGTGCCACTTTGTGCCAAGAGCAAATTATAATCATAGGTGAAGATAAAACCCCTAGACTTGATTTTTCAAAAAGTGGTTGTACATATTGTGATGATTGTGCAACTGCTTGTGAACTAGGTGTTCTCAATATTGAAGATAAACGAATGATTGATGCAGGGATACGAATAAATGAATCAACCTGTATGAGTTGGGATGGTGTTATGTGTTTTTCATGTAAAGATCCATGCTTAGAAGATGCTATAGATTTTAAAGCTATGTTTATGCCAACAATAGATCAAGACAAATGTACGGCATGTGGGTTTTGCATAAGTAGATGCCCTAGTTCAGCCATAAAGATAAAGGTAATTTCATCATGAAAAAAATATTAACACTAATTCTTTTAGTTAGTGCTCTCTTTGGAGCAAATATCCAAAAACCAACTGCACAATATATAGCCACTGGTTCTGTTATAGACTTACTTTTTCAAGATAATAAATTATACAGTTCCACTGATGCAGGTTGTGTAGATATTTTTGATTTTAAAACGAAAAAAACAATCAAACAAATTAAAGTACCTAAAATAAAAGACTTCATGGGAGATACAATAGATTCTAAAATTTATTCTATAGATTTGATTGATAATAAAATGTTAATTTTATCTCTTTCTAAAAAAGGTGCGAGAAGAGTGCATATGTATGAAAATGATAAACTTGAATTAATTATTTCATACACTGAAAAACTTTTTATTGCAAAAGCAAAATTTATAAATAAAGACACTATACTTTTAGGTCTTTTAAGTAATGAAATAATATCTTATGACATAAATAAGAAAAAAATAAATTATAGAACTCAAATATCTCAATCCAAATTTTCAAGTTTTACATTAAATGAAGATAAAACTGAAGTTATCATTGCTGATGAAAGTGGAGACCTTAAAATTCATAGTACTAAGGATGGCTCATTTATAAAAGAGTTAAGAGGAGAAAATCTAGATAATATTTTTCAAGTTGCTATAAAAAATGGTGTAATAGCAACAGCAGGTCAAGATAGAAGAGTTGTTGTTTATAATCCAAAGTTAAAAGCTCCATATTATAAAACAGCTGATTTTCTCATTTACAGTGTCGGATTAAGTCCTAGTGGGGAAATTCTAGGTTATGCTAGTGATGAAAAAAACAATGTTACAGTTTTTAATACAACAACAAAAGAAAAGCTAGGTGTATTTGGTGGAAATAAAATGACATTATCAAATATTTTATTTATTAATGAAAATGAGTTTTTTAGCTCAAGTGACGATAAAGCGATTAATTTTTATAAAATAAAATAAAGGTGAAAAAAATGCAATACAATGAAAGTGAATTCCTAATTGAAACAGTAGTTCCTGAAGATGAATTAATCATATCAAGAACTGATTTACAGGGTATAATAACTTATGCAAATGAAACATTTTGCGAAATAAGTGGCTATGAAGAAGATGAGCTTATCGGAAAGTCACACAACATAGTCAGACATCCAGATATGCCAAGTGCAGCCTTTGCTGACTTATGGGATAAAATGAAAAATAAGAAACAGTGGATTGGCATTGTAAAAAATCTTCGTAAAGATAAAGGTTATTATTGGGTAAAAGCTATAATTTCAGGTGTTTATAAAAACGGTGAGTTAGTTGAATATAAATCACTAAGAACTCCAATTTCTTACGAAGAAAAATTGCAACATCAAAAACTATATGATAAAATGCGTCAAGAAAATGGCGAAAAAATCAGAAAAGTTATTTACGAATAAAATTAAGGAATATTAAAAATGAATATATCAAGTATTGTAGTACAATGTTTACCAAAGTGGTTAGATACAGTTATTAGCGATTTAAAAGCTTCTGGAGTATGTGATTATCATATGCATGATGAAAAAGGTCGTATTATTATCACTATCGAAGGTGAAGGCGTTTCTGAAGAGTTAAAGAAAATGACTGTAATTGAAGCCATTCCTCATGTAATTGCTGCTGATATGCAAATGGCATATAGTGAAGATGAGTTAGATGCTCATATGGAAGTTATTAATAATGCAGATGTTGTACCTAAAATGCTTCATGATGATACACTAGAGCCTAAAGATATTGTTTACAACGGTGATTTAAAGAAAAAAGATTTAGAAAGCTTTGCTAAAACTTTTGATAACACAGAATATAATCCAAATAAAGAAAATAAATAATGTCAGTTGTTTTTGAAGCAGTAATCAAAGCTGATGAAAAGTCAAGTTGGTATATAGAATTAACTGATACAGTTGATGGAAGAGTACATAGTTGTCGTGGCATAGAAGAATTTTCACAAAAAGTTGAAGAATTTGGTCAAGACTATGGTGGAAATATAGATGAAGTTAAATGGAGCAAAGAAGATAATGTTTCTCCGTATGCTATGGAAGAGATAAAAATTCTAATGGCAGAAGAACAAGAAAAAATAGACAAACTTAAAGAAGAAGCTGGTGACAATTGATAGCAAAAGCTATAAATACTGATACATACTTAGAGCCTAATGAGATTACTAAACATTTAAAAAATGTTGAATATATCATTATGGCAGCATCTTCACCTAGCCATTTTAAAGAAACACCTATACACTTTACAATCTTTTTAAATACACAAAATGAATTTCCTCAAGCTATAAAAGATTCTATTTTAGATAAATTTTTAAATGAAAATTCTATCATAAGTCCAAAAGAGGTGATGAGTCAACTCATGCCTGTTGGTTTTGGGAAAAGTACACAAGACACACCTATGCCACTCCTTTTAGTTAAACCTGAAGATCAAAAAAGCATCCCTTATAGAGTTATGCATGTTATTGACTTTTTAGGAAATTCAGATAAATTTTCTGAAGCAAAAAATGAAGGGCTAACAGGTTGGAGTTACTCGTATAACTAAATAATCTCACTCCAATTAAAATCATCAAAAATATTTTTAAAAGTTTCATCAAAAGGAGCTTTTAGAAATATCACTTCATTTGTATATGGATGTGTAAACTCTAAAGAGATTGCATGAAGTAAAAGTCTATGACAATTATAAAACTCTCGTATCATTTTATTGTGTTCACCTCTTCCATATTTTGTATCACCTAACATATGATGAGAGAGATGCTTCATATGACGACGAAGTTGATGTTTTCTTCCTGTTTTTGGAACTAACTCAACTAAAGAATATCTAGTTTTATCGTATCTACCAACGGCATGTGGAAGTTCCACGGTAGCTAATCTTTTAAAAGCAGTTTGAGCCTCTTCGGCCTCTTTTGTTAAATCTGCTTGTTTATCACTTATCTTATCAAATTTAACACTAAGTGGATAATCTATAAAACCATTTTCATCAATATAGCCTCGAACAATTCCAATATACCTTTTCTCTATACTATGCTCTTTAAATTGCTCACTCATAAGTTTAGCACTGTGACTATCAAGAGCAAAAAGTAAAACACCTGAAGTTGGTTTATCTAGTCTATGCACAGGATAAACCCACATGCCAAGTTGATCACGAAGTATTTTCATAGCAAAATAGATTTCATGTCTATCTATCATTGATTTATGTACTAAAAGTCCACTCGGTTTATTAATAACAACGAGGTATTTATCTTTATAAAGTATCTCTAATTCGTAATTTTCCCACATGCCGAGATTGTATCATTTTTGATATAATGAGAGTATGAAAACATCAAATATATTTACTAATATTCCAAAACGGATGAATGGGGAAATTTTTGAAAATATTATTTCTAAAGATAATATAAAAATCCAGAGAATAGTTTCAAAAGGAGATACAACTCCAAAAGATGAGTGGTATGATCAAGAGGAGGATGAATGGGTTATTATTATGCAAGGTGAAGCAGTTTTATCATTTGAAAATCAAAAAAATATTAAACTCAAGGCTGGAGAATATATAAATATTCCAGCACATACAAAACACCGAGTCTCTTGGACAATTGAGACTCAAGAAACTATTTGGTTAGCAATTCACTACTAAAATTATTTAGGATCTCTTTTTGTAGTTTTTCTTTTTTTTGCTGTTCTTTTTGTTAACATACCCGTAGTATTTTTGTTATATTGACGAACTTTTTTCTTATCTGGTTTTTTATGTTCAGCTTTTAGTTTTATCTCATCTTGATCTTTTCTTCTAATAGTTGGATCAGGTTCAAACCCATCAACAGTCTCTTGTGGAATTTTTTGCCCAATAACAACTTCTATCTCTTTAATATCAAATTTTTCATAAATATCAATAAGTGAAATAGCTTCACCATTACGACCAGCACGACCTGTTCGCCCTACTCTATGAACATAATCTTCAGGAACAGATGGAAGTTCATAGTTTATAACATATGGAAGTTCTTCAATATCAAGCCCACGAGAAGCGATATCTGTTGCAACTAGAACTCTAACTTTCATCTCTTTAAACTCTTTAAGTGTTTTTAATCTTTTTGCTTGAGAAATATCACCATGGATAAGACCACATTTTAATCCATCTTTTTGTAATTCCACAAAAAGTTCATTTGCACTTACTTTTGTTCTAGTAAATACTAAAACTTGTGGATAATTTCTTGAACCAATTAAATATGCTAAAAGTTCAGCTTTTCTATCTGTATCCACCAAATAAGCAACTTGATTTATAGTATCAACTGTTGAGTTCTTTTTAGATGTTTCTATAAAAGCAGGAGATTTTAAAACTAACTTTGAAAGTCTTCTAACCTTATCACTATATGTAGCTGAAAAAAGAAGTGTTTGATGTCTTTTTGGTAAAAGTGGATGTATTTTTCGTATATCTTTTGTAAATCCCATATCTAACATTCTATCAGCTTCATCAAGTACAAGAACTTCTATACTCTTTATATCAAGTCCTCTCTCAACATGCTCTAAAAATCGACCAGGAGTAGCGATAATAATATCTACCCCTTTTTTTAAAACTTTTTGTTGAGAGATAATATCCTTACCACCAACCAAAACAGCACATTCTACTTTCATATATTTAGCAAAATTATCTAAATCTTCAAAAATCTGAATAGATAGTTCACGAGTTGGCGAAAGTATCACAGCTTTAACTGCTCTATCTGCTCTTGCATCAGTTTTTCTAAGTCTTTGTAATATCGGAAGTCCAAAGGCTGCCGTTTTACCAGTTCCAGTTTGAGCAGTTGCAAAAATATCGCTTTTTGCTAACACTAAAGGTATCGCTCTTTTTTGTATCGTTGTTGGATGTTCATAACCTAATTCACTAATCGCACTAAGTAAAGGCTTAATTAATCCTAATTTTTCAAATGACATTGCTACTCTTTTTTAAATAATATATGGAATTTTAACATATTATTCAAAATATAAGTTCTATATAGATATAATCAGCAAAGATTAAATAAATAAGTAAAATATATGATAAGAAAAACACTTAAAAAAACAAGTAAACATGAAAAACTGAAATCATTTATAAAAAAATACAAAATTCCACCAGAGCTTTTATCAACAAATAGAAGAATGGTAGGTCGTGCTGTATTAGTTGGGTTATTTATAGCATGTATACCTATGCCTATGCAAATGCTATTAGTTCTAGCTATGATTCCATTTTTTAAATTTAATGTGCCTATCGCACTTGCTATGTGTTGGTTGAGTAATCCTTTTACAATGCCTCCAATGTACTACATGGAATATTTAACAGGATCTTTTGTACTTGGTACTGAAATAGCACCCGTAGAGATGACATTAGAGTGGTTTAGTGAAAATTTTGATGATATATTTATCCCTCTATATACGGGAACATTAATATTTTCGGTTACTATTTCACTCAGTGCTTATTGGTTAGTAAACCATTTTTGGAAAGATTCTGTTCACAGAGATAAAAAGCTTCATCGTCATCATAGATAAGTACCTTTCCATAAAGAACCCCAACTTCAGAAGCTTAAAAAGAGGGCTAATGTAAGGCGAAGATTCGCAGGAGCTACCAGTAGCTTCAAGGATTTTCAACGAAGCAGTAGCCCTCTTTTTAAACTTCCCTTCGGGCGATAAGTAAATAGACCTATTGCGTCGTTAGATTCATTTGAACTAGTAAACTAGTCCTGCATAAATCTGCCTAGCACTAGAACTATTTACTTATCGCTGAAATTGGGGTTCTTTATGGAAAGGTACTTTAAATTTAAACTGTTTTTTTATTTTTAATATAAAAATAAATCCACATGCCAAAAGCAAGTAAACTCATCCCTAAACTCATAACTTGACCTTGTGTTATAACATTGCAACAAACATAACCTATCTGAGCATCTGGAGCACGATAAATTTCAGCTATTGTTCTAAAAAGTCCATAACTCATTGCATATACTAAAATCAATTCACCTGAGTATTTTTTATATTTTTTATAAATATATACAACTAAAAACACTCCAAAACCTTCTAATATTGCCTCATAAAGCTGTGATGGATGACGAAGAACTCCATCAACTAAAATTCCCCAAGAAACATCTGTCTCTCGACCTATGAGTTCTTGATTTAAAAAATTTCCTATTCGTCCAAATACAAAGCCTAGAGGGATAGCAAGTGCAACAAGATCCATTATCATACCAAAGGCAACTTTATGACGCTTAGAGTAAAGATATGTACCGATAACAAAGCCAATTACAGCACCATGATAACTCATACCACGAATACCTACAAATTCCCCATTTTGAAATGGATTAAAAATTTGCCAAGGATTTGTAAGATAGTACATTGTTTGAGAATCGTAAAAAAGAATATAACCAAGTCTAGCACCTAAAATAACACCGATTTCAACATAAATAAAATATATATCAACTTGTTTAGAGGTAAAATCAAGCTTATCTTTTTTCATAAAATACTTACCAATATATAAGGCAGTAAGAAGTGCTAAAACATACATAATCCCATACCAATGAACTGGTATAGAAAAGATATGAAAAGCTACTGGATTAAAAGTATCATAGATATGATTCCAACTTGGCATATGGACTTACTTTCTTAAAGCTTCAGCAATAAGTTCAATCGGATTTTTAAATACCGTAGTAGATTCATTCCCCATCGCATCATTTATCTGCATACGACAAGCTGAACACTCAGCACTTACTATATCTGCTTCAGTTTTTTTAATCATCGCAGCCTTTGGAACTCCAGCAGCTTTTGCGAAGTGATATTTTTCACTCTGCATAGTTACACCACCAAACCCACAACAAGAGTTTGGATCACTCATCTCTACTATGTTATAGTTTTGTCTGATTAAATTTCTTGGCTCTTCATAGATACCTTGCATTTTTCTAGCATGACATGGGTCGTGATAAGTTACTATCTTGGTATCTTTTTTCTTTGAAGCTAAAAGTTGTTCTAAATGAGTATGGTTTTGAAGCCACTCTGTTGCCATAAAAACTTTACCCATAACTTTTTTAGCTCTAGCCTGCCACTCTGGTTGGTCATGAAAATAATGCTCGTAGTCAATTTTTAGCATCGCTGAACAAGTAGCCTCAGGAACTATAATAGCTTCAATATCTTCACCAAAACCTTCAAAATACTCGATATTGAATTTTGCATTATTATCAACCGTATCAAAATCACCAGTAAAATAAGCAGGAGCAGAACAACATTTTTGATCTTTTGCTAAAAAAGCATCAATCTCTAAATGCCCTAAAATCTCTAAAAGCCCATCACCTACATCTTTGTAGTTATAGTTACTCAAACAACCGATAAAAATCGCTACTTTTCTTTTCCCACCATTATCAATATGCTCGGCATGTGAATTTAAAAATGAGGTTTTTCTAAGGCTTGGTAAAACTCTATCAGTTTTTAACATTGGAAGATTAAATCTTGAACTCATAGAATCAACATCTTTTTTGATTTTAAATCCACAAGTTTGAAAAGTCCAACCAAATTTAAAAGCTAAATCGTTAAGCCATCTGTGACGAAGAAGTAAAAAGAATACTTTTTTGTACCAAGCTATTCCAAATTTTTTAGCTATGTCTGCGCGAACTTGCTCTATAACCATGTCAGTGGGAAGAGATTTTGGACAAACCTCAACACAGGCTGTACATAAAAAACAAGATTCAAAAATTGATTTTACATTTTCATCTAAATCTAATTTACCTCTTTGATAAGCTCCAAGAAGATCTAAAAATCCACGAGGAGATGTTACCTCATCAGCATTTACATTATGAATAGTACAAACGGGGATACACTTACCACACTTAATACAATCATCAGTTATGTTAGCATAATCAAAAATATCCTGAGGGTTTTTATCCATATCTATACCGTTTTAGAAAAAGTTTTTTTACTTGCTGCGTGTTTTTTCATATAAGCATCAAAAGGCATTGCAATATTTCTGATAAGAAGCGTACCAGTTTCACTACACTCTATATAATTTTCATCCATAGTTAAAAGTTCTTCCTCTGCAAAAGGTTTAAGCGCCTCGATAGCATCTGCAAAATATGTTTTAAACTCGATGTTAAATAGTTTTTCAAATCTTCTTATATCAAGTTTGAAGTTACTCATAAGTTCCATGATTACATACTGACGGATTAAATCATCCTCATTTAAAACCACACCTCTCTCAAATGGAAGCTTCCCATCATCGATTGCTTTTTCATACTCTTTCATATCTTTAAAGTTTTGGTTGTAACTATCAACACCCTCACCTATCGAAGTTAGGCCCACACCGATTAAATCAGCTCCACCTTTAGTTGTGTAGCCTTGGAAATTTCTATGCAATTCACCTTTTTTAATCGCTTTAAAAAGTTCATCTTCAGGTTTTGCGAAGTGATCCATCCCAATCATTTTATAACCATGTGAAGTTAAAAAATCTATTGTGTATTGCATAATTTGAAGTTTCTCATCTGGCATTGGTAAAGTTGTTTCATCAATTTTACGCATAGTCTTTTTCATCCAAGGTACATGAGCATAATTAAAAATTGCAAATCTATCTGGATCCAAAGTAAGAGCTAAACGCAAAGTCTCTTTAAAAGTTTCTAAAGTTTGGAAAGGAAGTCCATAAATAAGGTCAACATTAACTGAAACCATATTATATTTTCTAGCTAAATCCATAGCATTTTTTGTAACTTCATAAGGTTGAACTCTATGAACTGCAATTTGAACTTTTTCATTAAAATCTTGAATACCAAAACTTACACGATTAAATCCAGCTTCACTCATAACTCTCATCTGATCTTCATCAATATGACGAGGATCAATCTCACAAGAGATTTCAGCACCATCTATAAAGTTAGGAAAATAAGACTTAATCTCATCAATAATAACTTTAAGTTGCTCTGCTGTGAAAAATGTAGGAGTTCCACCACCAAAGTGCATCTGAATAACTTGACGATTACAATCTAAATGTGAAGAAAGAATTTTTAATTCTCTTTTTAAATACTCAATATAACGAAGCATTTTATCTTCTTTAGAGGTAAAAACAACATTACATCCACAAAAATAACAAGCATTTCTACAAAAAGGTAGATGAAAATATAAACTAAGAGGGCGAGATGGATCTTGATTTTGAATCTTTTGTATATATTCATCATAACCATAAGCATCACTAAACTCTAGTGCAGTAGGATATGATGTATAACGAGGACCGGGCTTTGAGTACTTTAAAAATTTTGAGAAATCTAGCATGAAAAATCCATTTATTATTTAATTAATGCGATTATCTCTAAAAAGCGTTGAAAAACTGATTAAGAAAGTTGTTTAAATAATTTATATACACTTTGAGCATCTTTACCAACTAGATTATAAATATATTTATTACCCATAAGATTTATCATTATTTTTGAACTCTCTATTAATCGTAAAAATTTCTCAGCAAAGATTTTCTTAGAACTTTTATCGATATATATATCAATTATTTCTTGAAGGTTTATGTCATACTCTAACCTTGCAATTGAGATTAAAAATAAGAACAAATCACGAAATTGCAATTCTTCGATATCAACACCAACAAACTTTTCTTCAAAATCAATCATTGATATTTTGTCTTCTTTCATAGTAAAATTTTTTATCTGAGAACCACCATGAAAAAAACCAAGAGCATGAAACTCAATTAAAACATCAAGTGCTTGATAAATAATTTTTTCAGCTTCTAGTGAATCTTTTATTTTTTTCATAATTTTACGCAAATCTTTTCCAGAATCTACTATCACCATGAAATTTTCATTACTAATCAAAACTTCCGGAACATATGAAAATTTTTTAAAAATTTCTTCTAATCTCTGTACTTCATAAATTATACTTTGAGATGGTGTTTGATTTTCAGATGGTAATAACAATGGATTTTTAAAAATCCCATAAATAATACGCTGGAGTAGATTAGAACCACTACTTTTAGCTTTTTTCACCCATAGTTTTTGATTTGTTTTTTCTTCATAAATACTAAATACATCTTTTTTTGAGAGTTCTAATGCCTCTTGTATTTGAGTTTGAGTTTGAGTTTGTATCAAAATCAATTCTCCTGAAGTTGTCCAGATAATTTTTGATAAATATTAGAATCTTCTAAAAGTTTTTTATGTGTTCCAGCCGCAACAATACTTCCTTTTTGCATAACTAAAATTTTATCAGCATTTTCAATTGTACTTAACCTATGAGCTATTGTAATAGTTATTTTATCTTTTGTATATTCATCTAAAGCTATTTGTATTCTTTTTTCACTCTTATTATCCAAAGCTGCCGTAGCTTCATCAAAAAGTAATAATGATGAATGTTTATATATCGCTCTAGCAATCGCCACTCTTTGTCTTTGTCCACCAGATAGATTCGTTCCAAACTCTTCCATTTTTGTATATATTCCATCATCTAAGTTTGAAACAAACTCTATTGCATCAGCAAGTTTTAAAGCTTCATAAACTTTTTCTTCATCAATCACTTGCCCATAAGCCACATTTGCGGCTAAAGTATCTTGAAATATATATATCCTTTGCGTAACTAATGATATATGATGTTTTAATGAATTTTGAGTAAACTCTTTTATATTTGTGTTGTTCACTAAAACACTACCATCATTTGGATCATAAAAACGAAGTAACATATTGATTAAAGTAGACTTTCCACCACCACTATCACCAACTAAAGCGATATGTTCACCCTTATTTATTTCTAAATTTATATCTTTTAATGCATCTATATCTTCATATTTTAATGTTACATTTTTAAATTCTATTTTATTAATATCATTTTCAAGTAATTTTTCACCATCTTTTATCTTACTATCTCTATCTAAAATTTCAAAAACTCTTTCAGCTGCTGCTACAGCATCTTGAATTTTAGAATAAATAACTCCTATACGGCGTAAAGGTTGAAAAACAAGTCCTATTGCGGTTAAAAATGCAGTAAATTCACCAACTGTCATATTATCAGCATAAACCTCTTTTCCTCCAATAAATATAACTGCCGATAAACCGATAGCTCCAAATACACCTAAAAAAGAAACTAATTCACCAACATAAGTAATTTTCATATTTATTTTAAAAAACTTCCAATTATCCTCAGAAAAACGATTTATTTCATAATCTTCTGTTGCATTTGCTTTAATTATTTCACTATTATTGAAAACTTCTGTTAAGTTTGATACAACATCAGCATTTTTCTTTTGTGCACGCTTTGCATATTTTTTTAATTTTCTTGCGAGTTGATATAAAGGATAAATAACAAGTGGCATAACAATAAGTGCATAAAAAGTTAACATTGAATTTAAATATGTAACATATGCGATTAAGGATATAACCGTTAAAACTTCCCTAAATAACTCTGGAAGCATTTTAGATACGAAAGATCTAATTCTTCCGATATCGTAAGTAATACGAGAAATCAAATCACCACTTCGGTTTAAATATAAAAACTCCATATCTAGCTTAATAATTTTTTCTAATAATATCTCTCTAAATCTAGTGACAATATGTTGCCCTATATAGCTCATAAATACGGACTGTATATAATCACCTATAGATTTAACAGCATATATACATATTAAAAAAATTGGGATGATATACAACATCTCTTCTTGTCTATTGATAAACATATCATCCATCATAGGCTTCATAATATGGGCACTAGCTGTTGTTCCAATAATGACTAAAATAATACCTATTAAAACAAATATATACTGAAATTTATACTCTTTAACATAAGGCCAAAATCGTTTATACATCTTTATCAAAAAAGTTCCTTGATTATTTTTTATTTGATTGTATCATAAACTCGGTTACTGCTAATGATGACTTATAATGTTTAACACATCTTTTTTGCTCATCAGTCTTAGCTTTAGTATCTTTAAACCCACCATTATTTGTAACTAAAACACCAGCCTTATTAAAACCACATCGTAATCGTTCTCTATTTCGTAAATCAGTTCCAATAGCCATATAACTTACATTATCAAGGGTTAAATTATATAAGGTTGGAAAAATATCTTTATGTGATGATGCTAAAGTTGTATCAAAAGTAGTAGTTTTCAAATACTCTGGCAAATATATATAAAAAGGGATTCTCTTGGTCTGAGTATAATAATCCTCATATCTCATTATCCCCTCTACTGTATTGTTATCTGCTGTAAGAGCAACTACTGTATTTTCAGATAAAGGTGAAGCTTTTAGTTTATCTAAAAAATCACCAGCCATATCAACTGCATAAGCATAATCTTTAAATCTTCTTCGTGCTAAATCCATATCACCAGTAATATGCTCTTTTAACTCTTTTGAAAACTCTAATTTATTTGATTTATAATTCTCTGGAACTTTATATGGAGGATGATTATTTGTTGTTAAAAGAAAAATAAACTGTGGTTTTTTAGCATTTTTTAATTTTTCTAGTATATATTTATAAGAAAACTCATCATAAACACCCCAATCATGAGCATCTTTTTTAGCATCAAGACTAAGAGATTTTACTATTTGTGCTTTCCCTTTTACACTATCAAATCCTTGTCTTGACATAAAACTTCCAACATTTCTCCATGATAAATCCCCACCATATACAAAACTTGTTTCATATCCTGCATCTTGATAAACTCTTGCACTAGCTTGTTTAAATGATGTATTTAAATATTTACTCTGACCTAAAGCTATCGCACCGGGTCTTGATGGTATATTTAATAAAAGAGCTTCAAGTGAAGAAACTGTTCCATTTCCAGTTGATATAAAGTTTGTAAAAAGTATATCCTCTTGGAAATGTTTTTTTATTTTTCCCATAATATTAAAAGTTTTGCTCTGATAAGATAAAATAGGCATACCAAAACTCTCAACCATCACTACCACCACATGTGGAGGTTTATTTTTCACTACCTCATTAGCGTCTGTTTGATAAGTTATATTGTTTAGTAAATCGTCTTGATTAATATTATCAGTTTCCAAATGAACCATAAATGCTTTATCTATTTTACCTTTATAGCCAAGATCTTTAATCAAATCATATCTTCCGGATTTACTTTTTTTATACTGTTTATAGGCATAAACTAAGGCATAAGTTGGTGTTTGAGGAAGTTTATTTATAAAAGGATCTGCACTAACATCTGGAATATATTTTGCAAGTGGAAAAAGTCCAAGTGAACCTCTGGCTAAAACACCTATTGTTATTACTAAAAGTAAGAAAAAGATAGTTTGTTTTTTCATACTCCATTGGGTATCAATCTTTTCTTTTTGTTTAATGATTTTAAATGTTAAAAAGTAAATAATTAGGTAAAAGAATGAGCCTATTAAAGTAACTAAAGGAATATTATAATTTGCTAAAGCGGTATTTATCAAGGCCTCAGTATCGTCATCAAAAACACCAAATATCATAATAGTTGAGTGTTCTGCAAAAAATGAAAAATAAGCTAAATCAATAAAGGCAAACGATATTAATAAGGTCACTATTAAAATATAATAAGCTCTAAAAAATTTGTACCATATTTTTTTATATCTATCTAATTT
>JAGGWE010000129.1 GCA_021157665.1 Sulfurimonas sp. | reverse complement strand
TTGTTTTTTATCCAAATGAGGATGTAGTTGTAGTTTATGAGTACGCAGAGTTAAAGTCATACTTGATGCTATCTTATGCTTTAACTATCCATAAAGTGCAAGGGATGGAGTATGACATAGTAGTTATTCCCATGACATTTTCACATTTTATCATGCATAATACAAAGCTAATTTATACGGCGATTACAAGAGCAAAACATAAGTGTATTTTAGTAGGTGAGGGTGCTGCTTTTGAGAGTGGATGTAAAAAGTTTGAATCAACACGGCGAGATACTGTGTTACTTGAGTTGTAGTTAAATAAAATATAAATCAAAAATGATTTGTAAATGTTTACATTACAAATCATTAATGAATTAAAAACAGATCCAAAGACAGATTATTTAATTGATATATTGGTAGATGCAAATACTAATTACAATCAGAGCCTTAATCTTGAAAGACTATTTGGATGGCACAATGCACTTTTCCCCACAGGATATAGTGGTTTTGTAAAAATTAATGTAGCAAAATTTAGAGGTAGTGAACCAATGGAGGTTGTCTCTGGTGGTATAGGTAGAGAAAGAGTACATTATAAAGCTCCTCCCAGGGAGAGATTAGAAAATGAGGTTCAGCTCTTTCTTGAATGGTTTAACAGTGAAGAAGATACATTGGTTAAAGCAGCTATAGCACATTTATGGTTTGTTGTAATACATCCATTTGATGATGGAAATGGAAGAATATCAAGAGCTATAGCGGATTTGGTACTATCAAAAATAGAACAATCTAAAATTTCAAAATTATATTCTATGTCTTCTGCGATTAATAAAAACAAAAAAAGCTATTATGAAATTTTAGATGCTACAACAGGATTTAAGCGTAAAGATTCTCCACTAGAGATTACTGCATGGATACAATGGTTTTTAGAAACACTATTAATAGCTTTAGATGATGCTAGAAAGAGCCTTCGTTATATATTGGAAAAAACAGGATTTTGGGATAAGCATAGAGATGATGAATTAAACTCAAGACAAGTAAAAGTTCTTAATAAAATACTAGATAAAGGAATTGAAAACTATGAAGGTGGATTAAACAATAGAAAGTATATTGCAATTACTAAGACAAGCTCTGCCACGGCTACAAGAGATTTAAAAGATTTACTTAATAAGGGATGTATTAAGCAGATAGAAGGAACTATAGGTAAAAGTACTAGTTATATTGTTAAGTTAAATTAAAATATGATAATCCACATGCCATGGCATATGGAAATTGATTTTAATAAAGACCGAAAGTGCTGTTACTTCTTTTAAAAAGAACACGAGTTTTATTTTCATTATCTAAGAAAATTTCAAATATTTTATCACTATCTTTTAAGTCATTTAAAACATCTTCAACTTCACGAGGTTTGTAAAGATCTAGTCTAACTGGAACTATCTCATCTTCTAAAGCTTCATTAACTTCTTTAATGTTTACATTTTCAGCTTTAACCTCATTTATTCCAACTTTTTGGTGTTGGCTGTCTTTATCGTGGATTCTTCTTATAGCTTTATGAGCTCTTGAAGTTGCCATATCTATAGCTGCATATAAATCGCCATCATTTTGTTTGATAACAATAGAGTTTTTGTGTGCAAGGTTGATAACAAACTCAACAACAGAATGTTCTTTACCTTTTTTTGTTTGAGCAGAAGCGACAACGCTTACAGAGATAATATCCATTTTGTATTTACTAAGTGTTTCGATTGAAGTTGTCATATGGGCTTTGATAGCGTCAGTTAGTTCTAAATGTCTTCCTGTTAGAGAGATATTCATAATTTTTACCTTTTTTATTATTAGTGCATAAAAGGAATGAAATTCCTTTTATTTCGCTTGGGTCGCTAAGACCACTAAAGCTATTTACTAAGTGATTATAACATTAAAAGGTTTATATATCTTAAAGTTTTTGAATACTTCTTCTAAAATATCTGATAGGTTCAGTTGCGATAGTTGGGTCATGTAGTGTTGTTGTTATATCCATTAAAACTGAACCGTTTTGTTCTGGAGTTATTACTTGAGTATGTGTTGTGTAAATATCACTATTAGTACATGGTGATGGTATTGCATTATTTGTATAAACATACAGCATCGTTACATTCACATCATATTTTATCTCACCAGCGTCACCAAGTGTGTCGTTAAAAGTATCTTGACATATATTTTGAGCAATATCTAAAAGAGCTAATTCTGCAGCACTTTTAGAGTATAAAACTGCCTGCTCATAAAGATATATATCAGTTGTTCTTTTGGTTGTTTGAGAGGTTAAAGATAATGAAAGAGCCATTATTGTAGCCATGACAACTATAACCATAATAGCCATTATCATAGCCATACCTGATTTGCTTTTAGGAGTAGAGTTTCTTAAAAAATAGTTTTTTCTTTGCATAATGAATAATCCTTATCTCCATTGTTTATTAATAAACTTTTTGTACATACTTGTATTTTAATTATTGAACCAACTGCGTTATATTGGAATGTACTGACATTTTTCATTAGAATAACACTTTTTGTTGCATTATCATCATATTTATCACCTTCCCATGGTTGGTAATCATACCATAGAGTTAAAGTACCAGTCTTTGTTGTATCATCGTAATCCTTAATACCAACAGCATAAGCAGTCCATGCAAGTTGATAGTACTCATATACATCAACACCTATAAAATCATTATCAGCACCAGTATTACCATTTGTTGCTATAAATCTATTTTCCATTCCCGGATTTGGATCTCTTCTGATTGGATGCATTGTAGCATTTTGATCCTCTATAGCAGTACCATTCCATCCATATCCAGTTTTCACATTGCTATCTGAACCTATAAAATATAAAGCTGCATTATCAATACCACTATCACCATCAGATAATATACCAATAAGTGCATCCACTTTTCCTGTATCTGTTTCTGGTGATATTAAAGTTGCAGCACCTGTAACTGCTTTAGATTGGTCTAAATCAATAATCCCACTCCAGTAAGGCAAAGAATCTCCTCTAAATCCATCTATATCACTACCTACCCATTCTAATATATCGTAGTTTCTTGGATTAAAACCATTGGCAACAGAAATAGTAGCTGGTGCTTCAAAAGAATCTGCATAAGCAAGTACACCATCACTTCTCCTACCAATAACAGAATCTTTTATACGAAATTGAAGTCTAGAAGCAATGGTTTCAACAGCCATTTCACTATTTGCTTGAAGAGTGTTATTTACACTTGAAAAAATAAAACTCTTGTAAGCTTGTGCTAAAAATTCAACTCCAAATTTACCAATAATCCCCATAACAACTATAACAAAAATAAGTTCAATCATAGTAAAAGCAAGACGACGCATTAGAATGTCCTTTTGTAATAATCAATTTCGCCAATATTGGCACTTTGTGTTCTTAGAACTGTAACTATCCTATCACTATTACTGACAGTAACTGTAATTGTTTTAAC
>JAGGWE010000123.1 GCA_021157665.1 Sulfurimonas sp. | reverse complement strand
GAAGTCCTGAAACAGTTGCTTCTGTTACCAAGACCACCAATGAAGCACCACTAAGTGATGAAATTACAGGACAACCAATTCCAGGGCTTCCATCTGTTATAAGAAACTCTTTATCTTTTTTGAGTGCCAAGGTTTTAGCTTCTTGTTTTACTTTTGCTACAAGTTTTCCAGAGTTCTCAGCTGCAAAACCAAGTTTGGCATGTATCATTTGAGTGTTGTTTTTTATATCTGAGATAAATATATCTCCAGCTTTTTGTGTCGGCATAGTTATAGCATCATGTGGACAAACTCTAAAACAGTAGTGACAACCCTCGCATGAGATGGGATCAACTATGTGAAAATCATCAGTTGGAGTAATTGCATCAAATCTACAAGCATCAAAACAGATACCACAGTTTGTACAGAGTTCTTCATCTATAACAGCAATCTCGCCACTAAAAAAATCTTCTTGGTTTTTAAAGTTTGCATCTAAAAGCAGGTGCATATTTGCAGCATCAACATCACAATCACTTACTAAGGCATTTGAGCCTTCTAAATATGCAAATGCAGCACTAAGAGAAGTTTTTCCAGTTCCACCTTTTCCAGATATTACAACAACTTCTCTCATTTCAGGTCTCCTATAAATTTAACTATATCATCTAAAGAGTTTTTAAAATGCTCTATTTTAGGGTAGATTAACTCACCTTTTGAGTATAGCTTTGCTAACTCTTTGTCATTTTGTACTTTTGTGATAATTGGGATGTTTTCATCTTTACAATACTCTTCAACACCATTGTTTCCGATACCATACCTATTTATAATAACTCCAAACTTTTGCTTAAGCACTTTCATTGTTTCAACGGCAAGTGTGAGATCATTTAGACCAAAAGGCGTAGACTCTGTAACCAAAATCACAAAATCACTTCCACGACTAGCTTCAATAACAGGACAAGAAGTTCCTGGAGGTGCATCTAAAATCTTTATGCAGTCACTAAAGTTTTTATCAGCATACTCTATTGTTTGAGCAATCAGTGGTACTGCCATCTCCTGACCTAAATCAAGTCGTCCCTCTACTAAACTAAAACCATCTGCTTTGAACTCTTTTATCTCTCCAATGCGAGAGGGTATCATAGGCAAAGAATTAGTTGGACAAAGTTCACTACAAGCATAACAACTATGACACAACTCAGGAAATACAAGTATCTCTTCTGGCATTGCGACAATAGCATTGAAGTTACAAACTTCAGCACACTTTCCACACAGAGCACAATCTACCTCTTCCCATTTAGGAATCATTTTGTTGCTTATTTCTGTTTTTTTGAGGGTACTTTTGATAAAAAGAGCAGAGTTTGGCTCTTCCACATCCAAATCAGCTAGAACTACACTCTCACCCATACTTGCTAAATATGATGTAAGATTGGTAGAGATGGTGGTTTTACCAGTACCACCTTTACCACTTGCAAAAGTTATTTTCATATATATTTTCCTTTAATATGCACATATGTTCATAATTATGGCAGATGTTTAGTTAATTTTTACTTATAAGGTATAATTTGTCTTATGAAATATTATAGTTATGAAAATTTTGCAAAAGATACAAACAGTTTAATCAATCAAGTTAAAGATTTTAATCCACATGCCATAGTTGGAATTGCTAGAGGTGGATTAACACTTGCACATGCCATGGCTGAGGGTTTAAATATTAGAAATACTCAAACTCTTAGAACAGAGTTGTATGATGAACAAGATAAGAGAAGTTGTATAACTCTTGAAGGAACTTGTGAATTTGATAATGTAAAAAGGGTTTTAGTTGTTGATGACATATCTGATAGTGGTGTAACTTTAGATGCTGTGATGAAAAGCTTGGCATGTGGGAATAGTGAGATAGAATTTAAGTCGGCTACTCTTTTTTATAAAAAAACTTCAGTTTATGAGCCTCATTTTTGGATAAATGAGGCAGATGACTGGATAGATTTTTTTTGGGAGAGAGACTTTAAAGCTATTGGTTAAAAAGTATCTTTTTATTTACCAATAACATCAGCTATTGCTTGGATGTCTGTATCAGATAACTTAGCAACTTGACCTTTCATAAGACCTTTCATTGAACCACCATAAGTACCATCTTTATAACCTTTCAGAGCTGTTACAATATCTGCTTTAGATAAATCTTTGATAATTTTAGATTTACCAAGAGCAACTTTTTCACCTGTTTGACCATGACAACCAGCACATTTTTTATATAATGCACCACCATCTGCCATTAATGTAGTTGAACCTATAATAGCACCTGCTATAACTAAAGTTTTTAATGTTGATTTAATTGTTGTAGTTTTCATTTGAAACCCCTTTGTTTAGATGCCGTAAGTTTAACAATTAATTGTGGAGTGATTGTGTAGTGAGAATTATTTTAGCTTTCCAAATACTTTATACTTTTCCCAGTAGAAATCTATCGCTTCTCTTAGTTCACTCTCTTTAAGGGTGGTTTTTTTCTTAATACCAAACCTGCTGATAAAAGCATTTGGCATAACAGTATCTTTTTTTGATGGGTTTTGCATATAGTTTATCATCGCAGTTTTAACATTGTTTTCACTAGAGTATGTAAGTAAATATCTATAAAAATATTTATCAATGCTAACTGGAATTTTTTTATGGCACTTTATGCAGTTTGTTTCATATATATTAGCACTTAATAAACTTGATGCAAAGAGAAGAACAAGTAGAATAATTTTTACCATGATATACTTACCTTTGTACCGACTCTGATTTGAGAGTTTATATCTATCTTTAGATTATATTCTTTAGCGATGGAAGAGACTATATTTAAACCTATACCAAAACCACCACTGCTGTTGTTAAATCTCGCATATCTATCTTGCATTTTAGAGATATTCTCTTTCTCAATACCTATGCCGTTATCTTCTACTACTATTTTTTGCTTTGCTAGTGTTATCTTAATAAAGCCATCTATGTTATTGTACTTAATTGCATTTGATATAAGATTGTCTAGTAGTTTAGAGAATTTTGCCTTATCAATATGAAGTATAGAGTTTTCTATTATATCTGCATTTAGTGTAACTCTCTTGGCATCTGCTAATGATTTAAAATAATCTATCCTTTCTAAAATAATATGTGCTACATCTAAATCTTCATCATTAGAGATTATTTTATTTCCAAGTGTTAAGTAGGTTAAATCCTGATAAATATTTGAGATGGTTTTTGCACCAATATCTATGCGATTTATTTTTTTTACCAAGTTTTTATCTAGTGAAGACCTATCTATCATCTCTATATTTGTAACTATGGTGCTAACTGGAGTATTTAACTCATGAGTTGTGTCTTTTATAAATCTATCTAGTAAATGTATAGCATCTCTCATAGGTTTTAAAAATAGTCGCAATAAAATATAACCAATCACAAGCATAAAAATAAAAGCTAAAACGGTAAAGCTTACAATTTTTTTAGTTACATCTTTAAGCCACATGCCATCATCTTTCATCTTAACAATAATAAATTGAGCACCAAGGTAATAAGACTCTGGGATATTGATAAGATGGATAGTATCATTTTTAAGATATAAAATCTTGTTTAAATCAAGTTCAGTTTTAGATGTTTGGAAAATTAGTTTTTGATCACTATCAAATATTGCACTGTTAAACTTATCACTTCTTGGATAAATTTGTGTTTTGTCGAAGTTAATGTGTAGATGTTTAAGTTCCCCAATAAGTTTTTTTGAATACTCTTGAAGTATAACTTTTTTCTCTTGGAGCATTAAACCTTTTTGAGATTCATAGTACATAAAAGAAAAAGCCCAAATTATTACTATACTAAGTAGGATATATAGAGCAGAAAATCTTAAAAGTGTTTTTTTCTCACTATGAAGTAAATCTGTATCCAAGCTTTTTGATGCTAACAATTTTTTCCTTCCCTATAATTTTTCTAAGATTTTTAATATAAGTTCTTAAAGCACTCTCACTAGGAGTTTCTTCGTATTGCCAAAGTGTTTCATAGATTCTTTCATGGATTATAGTTTCATTTTTGTTTTGTAGGAAAAGTTTTAAAAGTAAAGATTCTTTGTTATTAATAGAAAACTCTTTATTATCTACGAATAGCTGACTTGTATTTGTATCATATTCTATATTTTCATCAATTTTAACTCTGGAATTAGTCTCATGGAAATAGCCCCTTTTTAAAATATTTTCTATTCTAAAAAGTAACTCTTTTAGTGCGAAAGGTTTTCTTATATAGTCATCACATCCACTCTCATAACCACACTCTAAAGAGTTCATAGAGTTAAGTGAAGTTATAAAAATTGCTGGAGTTTTAACACCTTGTTCTCTTTTTTGTTTTAAGAGGTCAAAGCCATTGATAAAAGGAACATTTACATCAAGTAAAAAAATATCAAAATTCTGCTCATACATTATGTCAGATGCTTTTTCGCCGTCATAAACAGCATCTACATTAAAACCGTTTTCTTCAAGATATTCAACAACTGTTTCACTAAGTGTTAAATCATCCTCGAGTAAAAGAATTTTTGCTTTCATTCTATTTTTTCTTTAAATTTTCTTCGTATTTCTTTTTCTCTTGGGCACTCATTGTTGGAACTCTTATTTTTAGTTCCCCGTTAAATTTCTTTTTTTCTGCATCTTTTACAAAACCCATAATAGCGATAAGTTCTTGTGTACTCATCTCACTAAAGTTTTCACTAGCATTCAGAGAAAATGTAAATAGCAGTGTTGCTAAAAATGTATTAACTATTCTTGTCATTTAAAACTCTTTTATAATTTAATTAACCGATTATACACTAAATTTTATACTATTATTGTGAATTGATTGTGGAGGAATAATCATGTCCCTCATGTTTTTTAGAAAAATCTGTATCATAAATGTAAGAAGCAATCTCTCTCGTAGTACTTTCTTCAAATCCTAACTCAGGCATAAGTTCATATTTTTTAATCGCATCAAGCATGATAGAACTGTCTTTAGAAGGTTTTACAATCCAGTTTGCCATATACGATATAAAATCTTCTCTTGAAGGAAATGCTCTCATATAGTTTTCTTTTATTTCATCAATTGATGGAGCAGAGACACTTTTATGTTCAAAATGGCATGTGATACAGTTTCCATGAAAAAGTAAACTTCGCATATCGCTAGCATTTAATGAAGCTACAATAACTAAGGGTAATAGTAAGTATTTAAATTTATTTTTTTGCATTTTTAATCATCTCATAAGCTTGGTTTATCTCTTGTGTTTTTTCAGTTGCTTCTTGCATATATTCCTCATCTTTACCTTGTGATTTTATAATATCTGGATGATATTGACGAACAAGTTTTCTATATGCTTTTTTAATAACACTCATCTCATCACTTTTATTAACGCCTAAAAGTTTGTAAGCATCTGAAATATTTGCTTTTGGAGTGACATTTTTCATCATTTTTTCAAACTGATCAAAAATAGCATGATAAGCATCTGGATTAAACTCAAATGCCGATGCAATTGTTTGTAAAATATCATCTTCATTTTGTGAAACTTCACCATCAATAAAGGCTAATTGAATTAAAAAGCCCATAAACTGTTGTTGTTTTGCCTTGTCTCTTTTAACCATCCCTCCAAGTTCTTGAGCAATTTGTTCAAGGTTATTAAACTGGTCTTTATGTTCTGAAAAAATCTCTTTTAATATACTTTTTGTTTTTTCAGGCTCTGGAAATACAGCTGAAATGTCATCAAACATAATCCCAATAAGCTGGGCTTCAAGTGCATCAACTTTTCCATCAGCTTTTGCAACTTTTGCAACAAGAGCTACAAAAAGTCCAAGTTCACTATGTTGTAATGCCTTTTTAGTAATAGTCATATTTTTAAATGATTCTTTTGAATATTCAG
>JAGGWE010000041.1 GCA_021157665.1 Sulfurimonas sp. | reverse complement strand
TTATCTATTCTATTTATAAATATAACTATTTTTTTATTTGAATATTTTGATGATAATATATATTATTTATATCTATTTTTTGATTTAGATAAAATATATACACCTATTGGTGGTGAGATAGTGTATGTTTTAGTTCTTCTTCATTCTTTAATTTTATTTGGGTTATAATGGGTAAAACAGTTTATAGGTGGTTATATGTATATAACAGATTTAAAGTTTTCGTTGTGGGCGGATTTTATTGAAAGAGATTATTTAGATAATGAGTTTAAAGATTTGATTAATGATGGTATTATTAATGGTGCGACATCAAATCCGGCTATTTTTAAAAATGCTATTTTAAGTTCTCCAGCGTATAAAAAACAACTCTCAACGCTAGATTCGCTATCTCCAAAAGAAAAATATGAAGCAGTAGCTATTTTTGATATAATAAAAGCTGCCGATGTTTTAAAACCTCTTTTTGACAAAGGTGATGATGGTTATGTTAGTATAGAAGTTGATCCATTTTTAAGTGATGATGCAGAGGGTACAATTGCTGAGGGTAAGAGACTTTTTGAGTCCATTGGAAGAAAAAATGTGATGATAAAAGTTCCTGCAACAAAAGCTGGATATATCGCTATGGAAGAACTTACGGCATGTGGGATTCCAGTCAATGCAACGCTTATCTTTAAAAAAGAACAGGCTGTGGCATGTGCAAAAGCATTTAAATCTGGTGTGGCAAGAAATGGTAGGGAACTAGCTCAACAAGCGTCAGACCAAGCGAGCACTAAAGTGCGAGTCGGTGTTGATACTGTCATAAGTATTTTTGTAAGTCGTGTTGATAGAGCCTTAGATTCTAAACTTGTAGAACTTGGTATAGATGTAGCTTTAAGTGGAATATATAATACAGCAGATATTTATAATACTATACAAGAGATGAGTATAGATGGATGTCGAGCATTATTTGCTAGTACAGGGGTAAAGGATGATTCTTTACCTGCTAACTATTATATAGATGAACTTTTAGCATATAACTCGGTAAATACTGCTCCTATTGATACTATTAAAGCTTTTCATAAAAATGGGGTAAAGAAAAAGGTGTTGCCAATTTCAGATAAAGTAATTAAAAAACATTTTGAAAAAATATCTGTGGCTGGTATAGATTTTAGTGCTGTTTTAGATAAGCAAATCAGTGATGGTTTAGTAGCGTTTGAAGATGCATTTAAAGAAATTTTGGAGTCATTATGAATAATCAACATCATGTAGATGTTAATACATTAACATTTGAGCAGTTAAAAAAGATTAGAGCATATCTAAAGGAGATGGTTAATCGTGGAGGAAGTGACCTCCATGTTAAAGCTGGTGCAGTGATAAGAGCTAGAATAGATGGTAATTTAGTTAAGTTTTCAAAAAATATTTTATCTCATGATGATTCTATGACATTGGCAAGAGAGTTTTTAAAAGGAAGATTCGCAGAGTTTATAGAAAATAAAGAAGTAGATTTTGTTTATCCATTTGATGAAAATAGCCGTTTTCGTGTAAATATGTTTTTCCAAGTAGATGGAGTTTCTGCTGTATTTCGTGTTATTCCTTTAAAAATTCCAACATTTGATGAACTTAAACTCCCTGAAATTGTAAGAAGTTTTGCAAAAAGAGAGAGAGGTTTGGTTTTAGTAACTGGAATCACCGGTAGTGGTAAATCAACAACTTTAGCAACTATAATTAATGAGATAAATGAGACTAAAAGAAAGCATATTATAACTATTGAAGATCCAGTTGAGTTTATTCATAGAGATAAAGAGTGTATTATCAACCAGCGTTCTGTTGGTCAAGATACATTAACATTTAAAAATGCTCTTAGAGCTGCTTTGCGTGAAGATCCAGATATTATTTTAGTTGGGGAGATGAGAGATAGGGAAACAATTGAACTTGCTCTTCATGCCGCAGATACTGGTCACTTAGTATTCTCAACATTGCATACCCTTGATGCAAGAGAGACTATTAACCGTATTATCGCACAGTTCCCAACTGAGGAACAAAACCGTGTTAGACTAGCTATGTCTGGTGTTTTAGGTGGGATTATATCACAAAGGCTTGTGCCAACAAAAGATGGTAAAAGAAGAGCAGCTATGGAAGTTCTTGTAAAAACACCTATGATAGAACAGCTTATTTTAGAAAATCGTGATTATGATATTCCTGATGCTATAGAAAAAGGTAAAGAACACTATAAGTCACAAACATTTGATCAGGCTCTTCTTGAACTTTATAAAGAGGGTGTTATTCATCAAGAGGATGCTTTAAATAATGCTACAAGTGCTTCTGATTTGAAATTAAGAATGAGTGGATTACAAGGTGCTGATAGCGCTTATGATGCAGAGAAAGCTATAAAAGAGGATGTTAAAATTGATGCAGATGATGCTGATGTTTTTGATTTAAAATAAATTTTATGACTTTTTATCATATTTTAAATATTAGATAGGTATAATTTCACTTATTTTATTTAAGGAATTAATATGTTAGAAGGTATAGTTAGAGAGAGTATTGGAAAGAAAGCTGTTAAAGCTTACAGAAAAGATGGTTATCTAATTGCGAATATTTATGGAAAAGGTATTGAGAATATCAATGCTGCATTCAAAATGAATGAGTATATCCGTGCAGTTCGTAATAAAGAGACTTTAGCATTCCCAGTAAGTGTTGCTGGTAAAGAGATGAGCGTGGTTGTTCAATCTTATGAGTCACAAGCAGTTACAGGTAATCTTTTACATGTTGATTTAATGGTAGCACAACCAGGTGTTGAGACAACTTTTAATGTTCCAGTTGTTACAAAAGGTGAAGCACTAGGTCTTAAAAATAAAGGTCTTGTTCATTTAGCTAAACCTCGTTTAACTGTTAAATGTACACCTGAAAATCTTCCAAATACAATTGAGATAGATGTAACTCCAATGGATGTAAATGCTTCTAAACTAGTTCGTGATTTAGACGCAATCCCAAATGTTACAATTTTAGATGCTGATCGTGTAGCATTAGTTAGTATTATTAAAGCTAAATAATTATGCTTATAGTCGGGCTAGGAAATCCTGGACCCGAGTATGAAAAAACTCGTCATAACATAGGTTTTATGATTATAGATGAGTTGATTCGAAGAAATAACGCTCAAAAACTCTCCTCATCTTCATTTGAAGGTCTTTGTTACAAATTTCAAAATCATTTTTTATTAAAACCACTTACTTTTATGAATTTATCTGGAAACTCTATATTTGCAGTTAAAAGTTTTTACAAAGTAGAAAAGGTTGTTGTAATACATGATGATTTAGATCTACCATTTGGAACACTTCGTTTTAAACATGGTGGTGGTCATGGTGGACACAATGGACTTCGTTCAGCAGATGAGAGAATATCTAAAGATTATACTAGAGTTAGAATGGGTATAGGCAAGCCAGAATATAAAGGTGAAGTATCATCTTATGTTTTGGGTAACTTTAATGAGTTAGAGCAAAAGCATCTTGGCATGTGGATATCAAAAACAGCAGATGCAGTTGAATTTTTACTTGAAAATTCAATGGAAGATACAAGTTCCAAGTATGCTATTAAAAAATTTCAGCTAAAATGATATTATGTTAGCATTTAAATATATCTCATTTCATTATCTAAAGTACTTTTTTGTAATTTTATTTGCATTAGTTCTTTTTTTGGTTGGTTTTGACTACATGGATAATGCTGAAGAGTTATCTGAATCTGCAAATATTTTACTTATTTATCTTGTTTATAAATCATTTTTTGCTATAGATATGCTTTTGCCATTATCTTTAATATTTGCAATGATTACAACAAAAATCTTTCTTATTCGTTCAAATGCACTCGTTTCATTTTATTCGCTTGGATATTCAAAAATTGATATCCTTAAACCTTTTGTTGTTGTTTCTACTTCAATTATAGTACTTTTTATCTCACTTCATGCACTACCTAAATTTTCAAGAGCAGATGAATTTGCTAAAAATATTCGTAATTATTCCCAATATTTAAATTTATCACAAGATCTTTTTTTTACACATGAAAACAAATTTATTTATTTTTCAAAAATGCATCCACTTAAGCAAGAAGCTGAAGATATTAGGATTTTTAGTATTGTAAACAACTCTTTAAAAGAGGTGATTATTGCAAAAAAAGCTGTTTATAGAGATAATGCATGGCATATAAAAGAGGCTGATTTAATTACAAAACCAGATGATATTAGTTTCTCTTCACCAGGGATAAAAATTTCAACAGGGCAAGACTTGAAAATATTGGAGGGCTTTCGTCCAAAAATGTTGGATCAAATCTATGAGGGGAAAGTTAATTTTACTATTGGTGATGCTTTTGATGCTTTAATATTGTTAGAAAATCAAGGTATTGATACAACTAGTATTAAAGGTGCTTTATATAAGATTTTTATATATCCATTTTTTGTTCCCTGTATTGTTATTATAATATTCTTTTTTGTTCCAATTAGTGCTAGGTTTTTAAATATTTCTTTATTTAGTTTTGGAGCTATTTTGGCTACTTTGATGGTCTGGGGAGTTCTTTATATGTTAATAGAATTATCTAATAATAAAACAATTTCAAATGAAGTAGGTATTGTAACTCCTATTGTGATTTTATTGTTAATTGCCATTAGGCAGTGGAGTAAGCATCGTTTAAGTAGATAGATATATTT
>JAGGWE010000118.1 GCA_021157665.1 Sulfurimonas sp. | reverse complement strand
TTCTTCACCATGAGCAACTGTTATAACTTTAAAGAAAAGGTTATCTAACATCCCTTTTATCTGTTTTCTAAAAACCATAGAATCATCAACAACTAAAACCTTATGTTCCTGATTTTTTTGAAGTCTTTGAATAGTTTGAATGATATAGTTTATATCATCAATTCCACCCTTATTTACATAGTCAATAATATTCTTTTTGAGCATACTTTTTCTAAACTCTTTGTCTATATTTCCACTTAAGATTATTGCATGTTGTTTTTTTGAGATAACATAATCAACTATTTCACCATTTGGAGCATCTGGAAGATTTATATCAAGTAGAGTTATAAAATATTTATACATTTTTAAAAATAGTTTTGCTTCTTTCATAGAGTATGCTACATCTACTTCAAACTTTAAAGTTTCTGAGATTTTTTTAGCGATTAGCTTGGCTAGTGTTTTGTTATCTTCTACGACTAAAATTCTTTTCATTTTTTTATATCCAAATAAATTTTTTAAGATTTTACTATAATTTATCTATATTTATAACTATTGTTGCTAATATCTTTTTTATGAACTATTTAAGTGTTACGATTGATAAATTAAAACAAAAACAAAATATTTTTCTAACTGGTGGAGCAGGGGTTGGTAAAACAACTATCACTAGAGAGGTGATTGCTGAATTTGAAGATGAGGCTAAAAAAGTAGCTAAACTTGCTTCAACGGGAATGGCTGCAACTCTCATCGGTGGACAAACTCTGCATAGCTTTTTTGATTTGGGGATATCTTCAAATATTGAAGAATTAGAACAAAATGGGAAATTTGAAGTTAAAAAGAAAGTTAAAAAACTAATCCATTCTATTGATTTAGTTGTGATTGATGAGATTTCAATGGTTAGTGATACCTTGTTTGAGATGATAAAACTCCGTCTTGAACAGAGTGACTTTAAAGGCTCGTTTTTAGTTGTTGGTGATTTCTTACAACTCCCTCCAGTTGTTCGTGGAAGTGCTGAAGTTATGTTTGCTTTTGAGTCGGAGGCTTGGAAAAGTTTTGATTTTGAGACAATAGAATTAACACATATTTACCGAACTGATGATCAAAAATTTATAGAACTTTTGCATAATGTAAGATATGGTTTTATAGATGAAGATATTCATAACCATTTAAATGAGTACATAAAACCCCTGCCAAATGATTTGAGTGAATTTACCTTTCTTTTTGGAAAAAACAACTCTGCAAACTCTCACAACAAAGAGCAGTTAAAACATATAGATGAAGAGCTTTTTATAAAAGAGGCTCAAGTTGTAAAGCATTTAAAAAGTGTAAATGACAATGAGATTCAAAGATATATGAATGATGCTAGAATTGAGAGAGAATTAGAACTAAAAATAGGTGTTCCAGTTCTTTTTACTAGAAACTCTTGGAACTATTTTAATGGAGAGAGAGGTATTGTTGTAAATAAAGATGTTAGTTTCATTTATGTACAAAAAAGTGATGGAAAAGTTATAAAGTTAGAGTCTGTTGCTCAAAGTAAGGCTTCGTGGAAGGAAAAAACTGTTGATGGTGTGAAGCAGATGATTGAAGAGAATCTTTTTACTATTCATCAATACCCGATAAAACTTGCTTTTGCTATCACTATCCATAAATCGCAAGGGATGTCTATCGAGGATTTAATTATTGAGACAAATGAGATTTTTGCACCCTCGCAGTTTTATGTAGCACTATCAAGAAGCTCGAATCCACAAAGACTAAATCTTATTGCACCAAGAAAACAATGGTATGAATTGGCTTTTGTAAATCAAAAAGCTTTAAAATTTGTAAAAGGTAAGAGTTGCTAAAAACTATGGATAGGGGTATTTTATATATGCTTCTGGGTGCTTTAATCTCTGCTATAAATGGGGCGGTCGCTAAAATACTTACAGAAGATTTATCAGCACTAGAGATTGTTTTTTTTCGTAATCTAATCGGCGTTATGCTTATACTTTATACCTTGAAACATACACCTCCAACTCTGAGTGGAGGGAAGTTTCATCTACTTATCACTCGTGGAGTACTTGGTTTTACGGCTATGATTCTGTTTTTTTACACTATCACAATAATTCCACTAGGAGAGGCTATAACACTTAATAAAACCTCACCACTTTTTGCAACTGTGTTAGCTTATTATCTTTTAAAAGAGCATCTAAATAAAACAACTATTTTCGCACTTTTAGTTGGTTTTTTTGGAATAATTTTAATCACAAAACCGATGGGGACGAGTATATCTTATGAACACTTTTTAGGGATATTGGGAGGCTTTTTTGCAGCGGCAGCCTATACAACGATTAAAAAAATAAAAGATATTTATGATGCAAGAGTTATTGTACTTTCCTTTGTGGGAATAGGAACAATTTTACCAGCTATACTTTTCATACTCGCCCCATATGTTGAAGTGCCAGAGACAATAGGCTTTTTATTCGCAGAGTTTCACATGCCAAGTAGCATTTCTGTATGGCTATTAATTGGCTTCATGGCTCTAATCTCAACTATCTCTCAATGGCTACTAACAAAGGCATATAGCACCTCAAAAGTAAGTATAATCGGAGTCATCGGCTATACAAATATCCCAT
>JAGGWE010000152.1 GCA_021157665.1 Sulfurimonas sp. | reverse complement strand
CTTCTATTTCTTGGTGCAGGTAATGTTATGCATGCTATGGATAGTGAACTTGACCCATTTAAGATGGGTGGATTAGGGAAGGTTATGAAGGGCTCTATGATAATGATGACTTTGGCATCTATCGCTCTAGCAGGTCTTTTCCCACTAGCTGGTTTCTTTTCAAAAGATGTTATCTTAGAAGCTGCTTTTGCTGAACATCACTTTGTTATCTATACTGTACTGCTTTTAACTGCTGGTTTGACTGCCTTTTATTCATTTAGAATTATTGCACTTATTTTCCATGGTGAAGAGAGATATAAACTATTTGGTTTTCATCCTCATGAAGCATATAAATTTATGCTTGTAGCCATGAGTCCTCTGCTTATCCTTGCGATTATTGCAGGTTCACTAAGAACAACATTCTTTGGAATGGTTGAAGAGGCATTACATGCTGTACATTATCATATACATTCAGAAGTTACTCTATGGATTATGATTATTGGTACACAAGCTTTTGTAATTTTAGCTATTGCATATGCATATAAAAAATATACGAGTAGCGATATTAAATTACCGGATGGAACAAGTAAGATGGAAAAAAGTTTTATGTATAAACTTTTAATCAACCAATATTATATTCCACACTTCTATAATGAATATATTATTAAAGCTTATAGAGATTTATCAAAAGCGTTTTGGGATATAGATAAAAAGATAGTTGATGCTACAGTAGATGGTATAGCAAATATTTTCTATACTACTGGAGATAAAACAAGAGTAATGCAGAGTGGTAACTTATCTACAATGCTTAAATGGATGGTTGCAGGTTTAGTAATACTGTTATCATTAGCTGTGGTTTTTGGACTTGCAGCAAGAAATTCTGGTGGAGCTAACATAGTTTTATCAGGTTTAGGAGTTCAATAGATGTTAGATCATATTTTATCGATTTTAATTTTCTTTCCAGCATTGGCAGCATTGCTTGGATTTGTGATACACAAAGATAGTATCAGAAGTTATGGTGTAGCAGTTTCATTTATTGAATTTATACTTGCCTTAGTTCTTTGGTATAATTTTGATTCTAATGTATCTGGTATGCAGTTTATGGAGCAACTTCCATTAGTTCCGACATTTGGTATTAATTATATTTTAGGTGTTGATGGTATATCACTTTTTATTGTCATTTTAGCAGCATTCTTTACCCTAATAGGTATTGCTTCTCTAGGTGAAACAAAAAATATAAAAAATATGATAATCACTCTTCTATTTTTACAGATGACAATGGCTGGTGTTTTTGTTGCTCTTGATGCAATTATATTTTATATTTTTTGGGAACTTTCACTTGTACCGATGCTATATCTTATTGGTGCATGGGGTGGTCCTTTAAGAATATATGCTTCTGTTAAGTTCTTTTTATATACATTTACAGGTTCATTGGTAATGTTAGTTGGTATGTTATTTATGGCATATTTTTATTATCAAGCTACTGGTCAGTGGAGTTTTGCAATTCTTGACTGGTATAGACTTATTTTACCTGAGACTTTCCAACTTTGGTTATTTGTAGCATTCTTTATTGGTTTTGCTATTAAAGTACCAATGTTTCCATTTCATACATGGTTACCATATGCTCATGGTCAAGCACCAACTATCGGTTCAGTAATATTAGCGGCAATTTTACTTAAAATGGGTACATATGCATTTATCCGTTTTTCATTACCACTTTTTCCAGATGCATCAGTATTTTATATGTTTCCAATTGCAGTTATAGCTATTATTATGATTATCTATACTGCAATGGTTGCTTATGCCCAAAAAGATATTAAGCAGGTTGTTGCTTACTCATCAATTTCACACATGGGTGTTATTATTCTTGGTACTTTTGCTTTAAATGTTGAAGGTATTTCAGGTTCAATCTTTTTAATGATTGGTCATGGTGTTGTAGCTGGTGCTTTATTCCTGCTTGTTGGTGTTATATATGATAGAAGACATACTAAGATGATGAGTGAGTTTGGTGGTCTTGCACAAGTAATGCCTAGATACGCAACTATCTTTGGTATAATGCTTATGGCTTCAGTTGGTTTACCTCTTACTATTAACTTTGTTGGTGAGTTTTTAAGTCTTCTTGGATTTTTTCAGCAGTCACAAGTTTTAACTTTATTGGCTGGAATAGCAATTATTGTTGGAGCTATCTATATGTTAGCTGCATACAAAAAAATGTTTTTTGGTGAAGTTACAAATGAAAAAAATAAAAACTTACCAGATGTAACTAAAACAGAATTAGTAGCTTTAGTTCCATTGGTAATTGTAACTGTATTTTTAGGGGTTTATCCTACACCTCTTTTAAAACCTATAAATAATTCTGTTGAATCAATTGTGCAATTAATGCATGATAAGGCTATCACTGAAGAAGCTAAAACAAGAATTCCTACTCTTGTTGTTTCTAAAGAGATAAAAATCACTAGAACTTCTATGAAGGAGGCACACTAATGTTAGAGCCAATAAATATTTCATTAGAGTCATTAAACTTAATGACTCTTGCACCAATGTTAATACCTGTCATTGGGGCACTTTTAATTATAATTATAGATACTATTAAAGGTGGATTAGATAAAACATTATATGTTGCATTAAGTCTTCTTTTCTTATTTATGGACATTAATGCATTACTTGCATCAGCTACAACTTTTGCTGAAGATGGCACTATAATGGGTGTCTTTGATATGATGTTAATAGATGGTATAGCGATTTTAGGTCAATTAATAATAGTTGGTGCTTCAATGTTATTCATTCCATTAGCCCTTACTCATAAAAGATTCCATGAGTTTTCTTATCCTGAATTTTTTGCATTGTTCTTATTTATGGTTTCTGGATTCCAGTTTATGGTTGCAACAGATTCTTTAATCCTTATCTTTGTAGGACTTGAAACAGCTTCTTTGGCATTATATACTTTAATTGCTATGCATAATCGTGATAAATCATTTGAAGCAGCTGTTAAGTATTTTACTATGGGTGCTTTAGCTGCTGGTTTTTACTCTTTTGGATCAATGGTGTTTTATGCACTTACAGGTTCAGTTGAAATTAATCAAATAGCCAGTGTTTTAGCTGCTAATGAATATGTAGATATGGGTTATGTTCTTGTAGCAACAGCATTTATGTTGGGTTCACTTGGATTTAAAGTATCTCTTGTACCATTCCATACTTGGGCTCCTGATGTTTATGAGGGTGCAAGTGCATCAATGGCTGGATTTATGTCGATTGTTCCAAAAATCGCTGTATTTGTAGTTGCTATGCGTATCTTTGAATTTTTAATTCATAGTGGTGTAGTTTGGTTAGAGATAGTTCTTTATATTGTTGTTGTTGTAACAATGACTATGGCAAATATTTGGGCATTAGTTCAAACAGATGTTAAAAGAATGTTAGCATATAGTTCAATCTCACATGCCGGATTTGTAATGGCTGCTATTTTAATTGGTACAACACAATCAAATAGTGCATTATTTTTATATTGGGTACTGTTTAGTTTTACTAATCTTGGTGCATTTAGTATGTTATGGATATCTCGTCAAAAACATTTACCAGATCACCAAAGAAGTGACCATAGTTATGATAAATTTGCAGGTATGATAAAAACAGCACCTGTTGGTGCTGCTATTATGGGTCTATTTATGTTAAGCCTTGCTGGACTACCTCCTTTTGCATTGTTTTGGGGTAAATTGTATATAATTAGTTCTGCTGTAACTGGTGGATATACAGTGTTAGCATTCATTATGGCTCTTAACTCAGCTATTGCTGGTTATTATTACTTAAAATTAATAGTTTATATGTTTATGAAAGAACCTGTAGTTGGTACCGATGGACATATGTATGTATCTAATGCAACTTTAGCTTTAAAATCAATTATTGGTTTTGCAGCAGTAGGAACTATTTTTGCTATTATAGTATTAGATCCAGTTTTAGAGTTTATTACATCATTTGTATATAACAGTGGATATTAATAGATAAAAATCTACTCAAGGGGAAGAGAATTTGTTTAAATGGATACTCTTTACTCTACTCTCTTTAAATCTTTTTGCACTTGAAGTTTCCCTTACAGGTGCAAAAGAAGATTTTACAAGTTATTCAACCTTTCATTTAAAGGATAATAATCCTTTTCTTTGTCAAGAAACAAAAAATGATTTTAATGAAATCACTCAAATAGTCTGTGCCTTTAATAAAAAACCATCAACTAAAATAAAAGAGTTACAAAATAATTTTTTTAAAATTCAAAATAAAATTCAAAATAAAACATTTTTTTTAATTATTACACCATATTATAAAATAAAACTTTATCCTATGATATTTGATATGACAAAAGAGGTATCAGTATATCAAGCAGATGTGAAATTATCAAAACATTGGATGATTGTTGGATATAAGGATAAATTACCATATATAAAAAAAGAGAATAAAATTGATACAAGTATAAACTTTCCATTTGAATTATCTAAAGATAGTTTACCTTATGTTGGTGGATTAGATATAAAAGGAAATCCTGTTTATATTAAGCGTATTGGTGATGTTAGTGATTATTTAAAGATAAAAGAATTATATAAAGAAAAAAAATATGACTTATGTTTAGAACTAATTAATGATGTTATGGAATCATATCCTAATTCATTATTTAATGCAGAATTGATATATTATAAAATTAGAGTTTATTCAAAATTAAAAGATAATGATAATGTTATAGAACTATCTAAAGAGTATTTAAGAGAGCACTCTTCAGATGAAAATGTTCCAGAAGTCTTGGCATTAGTTGCTCGAGCATATTCACTTATAGGTTTAAATACTGATGCAGATTATTTTTTTGATAGATTATTTAGTGAGCATGAGGAATCAGAATATACAAAATGGGGATACATATATAAAGGACAGATGTTAGAAGCATCTGGTGGTATATCAAAAGCCTTACAGTTTTATGAAAAAGCATTAACAGATACTAAAGATATTGATGTAGGTGCTACTGCTGCATATAGATTGGCTCATTATAAAATTTCAAATGCAAATAAAGAAGAAGCTTCTGAATATATAATGAAAATAGTAAAAGCAAAGCCAAGTTTTTTTATGAATGATTTAAAAACTTCTATGGATATGATGTATCAGTTTGCTGATGCGAGTGAATATACAACTGCAGCATTTATCGCAAAGTCTATAATAGATGAAATAGACAAAAATCACGATGAACATGAACGGCTGTTAAAAGATAGAGGTATATGGTTATCAAAAACTGATGATAAGAAAAAAGCCTTAGAAGCATTAAATGATTATATAGAAAAATATAAATATGGTTTATTTGAAGAGGAGATAGCTGTTGTAAAAGATGAACTGTTTTTTGATACAAGTGAAGGTAATTTTTCGGTTAAGTTAGAGGAATATAATAATCTTATTGATGAATATGTAAATAATTCAATAGGTAATAGAGCTGTATATGAAAAAGGAAAACTTTTAAGAGATAATGAAAAATATAATGAGGTTCTTGATTTTAAAGATTCTATTTTAGATTTAGATGAAGAGATATATGTAGAGGTTTTTGATATCGTTCGAGATTCAGCTATAGGGGTTATGAAGTTAGCACTTAAAAATAGAGAATGTCAAAAGGTTTTAGATATTTCAAATGATTATAATATTACTCTTTCAAATAAATGGGATGATGGTGTATATGAATGTTCAATGATGGGTGGAGATTATATTTTATCTAAAAAGATAGCTAGTCGTAATTTAAAATCAAATGATTTAGAATTAAGAAAGAAATGGTTGTTCAGATATATAAAAGTTGATTTTGCTATTGGCAATTATAGTGATGTAGTTGATGCCTCAAAAGAGCTTAAACTTTTAATCGTAGATGAGAAAGATTCAAAATATAAAGATGTTTATAGAATATTATTTGATACATATCAAAGATTAGAAAATAGTGAAAAATTACTTGATTCAATTATAAAAATACAAAATATTTTTGGAGTTAGTTATAAAGATATAGAAAGATATATTGCTGTTATGAGTATGGGTAGTGATACTAAAGATGACAATATAGTTATAAAATATGGTGAAGAGATAGTGAAAATTCAAAACAGATCTAAATCTTATGCACAAAGTCCATTTGTGGAATTTACTCTTTATCAATCATATTTGAATAAAGAGGATTTAACAAAGGCCTTAGATATTATAAAATCATTAGATAATATAGAATTAGATAAAAATACAAGAGCAAGACAAAAATACCTACTTGGTTCTGTATTATCTAAATTATGGAAAGATAAAGAAGCACAAGTGGCTTATAGAGAATCTATAGAAGCTGATTCAGAGTCTGCTTGGGCTAAACTTGCTACAAGTGCTAAAGATATTTAGTTTAGTTCTAAACAGTCAGCTATTGAGTAAAGACCAACCTCTTTATTTACTAGCCAACCTCCAGCTCTTATTGCACCTTTTGAAAATGTATTTCTTGAGGTTGCTGTGTGATTTAGTTCTATAAATTCACCATCGTTGTAAAAACCTACTGTGTGACGACCAACTATATCCCCACCACGAAGTGCCATAACTGCAATCTCATCTTTAGTTCTTTCGCCAATGTTACCATCTCTACCGCTTACACGAACTTTATCTATATCTAAATCTCTTCCAGCTGCTGCAGACTCACTTAGAGTAAGTGCAGTGCCACTAGGAGCATCTTTTTTATGTTTATGATGCATCTCTACAATTTCGATATCGAACCCTTCAAGAGCAGCTGATGCTTGATATACAAGTTTGTTTAGAAGCGCTACACCAAGTGACATATTTGTAGCATAAAGAATGGGCATTATTTCACTTGCATCTTTTAAAAGATTTAGTTGGTGATTATTTAATCCAGTTGTTCCAATAACTAAAGGTTTAGGTGTTTTTATAGCATTTTCTAGTAAAGTTTCGCATGCATCAGGAAGTGAAAAATCTATTATTACATCACAGGCATTTAAAAATGATTTCATATCTGTTGTAATTAAAATAGAAGGATCGATAGAAAAATCTAATTTATTTCTAACATAAACCGTACTAACACTCATATCTGGAGTATCTTTTAAATCATCTAAAAGAAGTTTCCCAACTCTACCACTTGCACCAAATACACCAACTTTAATCATTTTTTTTGCCTTGAATATTGTTTTTTGAAATTATACCTAATATTAATTTAACAACTCATCAACATAAGAGATAACTTGAAGAGCTGCTACTGCACCATCTCCTGCTGCAGATACAACTTGTTTTGGAGCAGCTATTCTCATATCGCCAGTTGCATAAAGTCCTGCTACTGAAGTTTTCATACTAATATCTACGATAACTTCACCTTGTTTATTCATGTCACATAAAAAACTTTTATCTTCTTGGATAAGAGTTTGATTGTTTACATCGTTTCCAACAAAAGTAAATACACCTGGAACTGAAATATCACGAATCTCTCCATCTTTATTTTTAATTTTTATGCCTGTTACACCCATAGCATCGCCATAAACTTCATCAGGTGAAGAGTTTAAAATAACTTCAATATTTTCAGTTTTATTAACCCTCTCAACTGTATTTGGTGCTGAACGGAAAGTATCTCGTCTGTGAACTAGATAAACTTTAGAACATATTTTAGCAAGATAAAGAGCTTCTTCAAGAGCAGTATCACCACCACCGATTACAACAACTTCTTTCCCTTTATAGAAAAAGCCGTCGCAAGTTGCACAAGTGCTTACACCTTTTCCTAGAAGTTCATTTTCTCCAGTAAATCCAACTCTTCGTGGACGAGAACCAGTACCGATGATAACACTATGAGCATCAGTAGTTGTTCCATCTTCTTTATGGATTGTAAACAAATCAGCACTTTTACTAACTTTAAGAACATTTACCATCTCATGCTTTAGCCCAAATCTTTGACACTGTTCTGGCCATGGCATCATTAAATCCATGCCACTAATATCACCAGTAACACCAGGGTAGTTTTCTATCTCAGAAGAGTTTGTAATCTGCCCACCTGGCATACCTTTTTCAAACATAGTTACATTTTCTAAACCACCACGAGTTGTATAAAGTCCAGCAGTAAGTCCAGCAGGCCCACCACCAATAATTGCACAATCTAAAATCATAAAATACCTCTTATAAATTATTTACTTGTTTTGATAATTCATCTAAATTATCTAATTTCCGTATCATACTATCTTGTTTATAAAGAGAGTCTTTGTATTTCTTTATAAAAAAAATAGATGGGGATTCATAAATATTAAAGCGTTGAATAAATTTTAGTGAAACCTTTGTTCCACTTCTTAAAAAGGTTGTATATTTACTATTTGGTCTTACAGCATTATAGTAATCTATAGCTAAAAGGGGAAGATTTAAATTTATTTTTGCAAGTTTATCCATTGTGCCTTTTTCTTTTGAGGAGTAAAATACTACAATGTATTTTTCGGCATGTGGAGTGAAAACATCACTTTTTTCATAAAAAACAAAATCTTTGAAGTCAATAAATTTATATTCTGAAAATTTGTAGTTGAAGTAGGCAAAGGCAGCAGCTATCATAGCTGCACCAAAGAAAGAAGCAAGTAGTGCAGATAAAGAGAAGAGGCTTTTGCCTCCTTTTTTTGCCACTACTTTAGATCTTTAAAATTACGCTAAAAGAGCGTTGATTTTATCAGCTAGAGCTTGTTTTGATTGAGCTCCAACAACTTGATCTACCATCTCACCATTTTTGAAAAACATGATAGTAGGGATAGAACGGATACCAAATTTAACAGCAATATCTTGCTCTTCATCAGTATTTACTTTACAAATTTTTGCTTTACCATCGAAATCTGTAGCTAATTCTTCAATCACTGGAGCAATCATACGACAAGGTCCACACCACGGAGCCCAAAAGTCTACTAAAGATACACCCTCTGAAAGAGTTGCTTCGAAATCACCAGCTGTTAATTCTATGTATTTTCCCATTTATATTTCCTTTTGAATAATTTTTTATGTTGAGTATTATACATATCTTAACTTTAAAGAAGACTTTATATTTTTATATTTAAAAATTAATTAATGTTTGTAACAAAAAGATAGTTTAAATATTTTAGTATAAATGATTTCTATTGTTGATATTAATCAACACTATTTTAGTTTATATTGAATACAATAACGAATATCAATTAAAAAGGAAAAATATATGTCAAATATTCCAAGTGAAGCAGTTAAAGTAGAGGTTGAAGGTTCAACAGTAGATTTTTTTGAGTTAGCAAAAGATGGTGT
>JAGGWE010000198.1 GCA_021157665.1 Sulfurimonas sp. | reverse complement strand
GCTAAGGGAGTTCCATCTTTCTTAGGTGGTTCAGCTGACCTTAGCCCATCAAACAAAACTAACCTAAACGATATGGGTATTTATCCAAAGGGTAGAAATATTTACTTTGGTATTCGTGAACATGCAATGGCTTCGATTGTAAATGCAATGGCTCTTTATGGTCCACTTTTACCTTTCTCAGCTACTTTTTTTGTTTTCTCAGATTACCTAAAACCAGCAGCAAGAATCGCAGCACTTACAGGAATCCAACAGTTTTTTATCTGGACTCATGATTCTATCGGTGTAGGTGAAGATGGTCCAACTCACCAACCAATCGAGCATTTATCACAGTTTAGAGCATTACCAAACTTTTATGTTTGGAGACCAGCAGATGGAGCAGAGAATATTGAAGCTTGGAAAACTGCTTTAACTATGAATAAATCTCCATCAGCATTTGTATGTTCAAGACAAAATCTTGCAGTATTACCAAAACCTGTAAGTGGTGAGATTTCAAAAGGTGGTTACTTAGTAGCATCTGATGAAAACTCAGTTATAACTCTAATGGCATCAGGTTCTGAAGTTGAACTTGCACTAAAAGTTAAAGAAGCTTTAAATGGTATGGATGTTCCAGTAAATGTTGTTTCAGTTCCTTGTTTTGACCTTTTAATAGAACAAGATCAAGCGTACATTGATTCTATCATCAAGCCAAACTGTAAAACTGTAGCTATCGAAGCTGCAAGAGGTTTAGAGTGGTATAGATTTGCAGATACTGTAATTTCGATGGATACATTTGGAGCATCAGCACCAGCAGGTCAGCTTTTTGAGAAGTTTGGTTTTACAGTAGATTCTATCTTAGCTAAAATAAAATAATTTTTATTTAATATTCCCACATGCCAAGATTAGTTTATTTGGTTTGTGGAAATTAAATATATTTAACGCAATTACGACCACTATCTTTTGCTTGATACAGTGCATCATCAACTCTTTTTAGTAAACTCTTTTTTGTATCATCTGCTTTTGTTACCGTTACACCAAAGCTAAGAGTTAAATTTGAATCTATTTCAAAGTCATAAGAAACTACTATCTCTCTTAATTTTTGTGCTAAATTTATAGCTTTGTTTTCATTTAGATGTTCTGAAACAATTATAAACTCTTCGCCACCCCATCTGATTAAAGAGTCACTTTTTCTCATATGTATAAATATCAATTTAGTTAGTTTTTTTAAGACTAAGTCACCAATATCATGACCAAAAGTATCATTAATATTTTTAAAGTAATCTATATCAAACATTAAAATTGCAAAATTAGTATTATATCTATGATATTTATCAAGTTGAATATCAATGATTTCATTACCACGATAACGATTATATATACCAGTTAAACTATCTATATTTGCTCGTTTATTTAACTCCTCTTCCATCTCTACTCTTAAGCTTATATCTTTTGCAGTAGCAACATAGCTGATAATATCTTTGTCTTCATCAAAAATAGGAGTAATTGTTATCTCTTCATGGTAAAGCTCTTTATTTTTTCTACGATTTATAAGGATATTAGTATATGTACAACCAGAAGAGATAGTATCCCACAACTTTTTATAAAATTTATCATCTTGCATATCTGACTTTACAACTCTTGGTGTTTTACCAATAAGCTCATTATGTTTGTAGCCACTATTTATGATATAAGCGTCATTTACATATGTAATGATTCCATTTTTATCTGTTATCAACATCATCTCATCGGTTTGCTCAATTGCCTGAGCTAACATTTTTAGTTTGTATTGAGTATTTTTAATATCTGTAATATCTACTGTTGTTCCAAGACCAGCAAATTTACCTTTGTATTTAATAGTTTCTGTCATTAATCTTGCAATTCGAGGTTTGCCATTTTTAGCAATAATTTTTATATCATTATATGCTTTAGGATATTTTTCGCCAGATAATCGTCTTTTTATATTAGACTTGAATACTGTTTTAATCTTTTCTTCTGCTATCTCCCAAGGTTTTATTTTATATAGTTCTTCAGCACTGTATCCAATCATCTCTGTAATTGCAGGATTTACATAAACAAAAGTATCCTGATATATAAAAATACCCATTAAGGAGTTCTCAGCAATTGCACGAAATTGTTCTTCACTCTCTTTAAGTTTATCTTCTATCTCTTTTTGTTCGGTTATATCTATAATAGTTCCTAGATAATTAATAACATTACCATCAGAATCTCTCTCTATTGTGGTTCTATCATCAACCCAGCGAATTGAACCATCAGCAGTTATTATTCGATATACCTGTATAAATTTATCATTTTTATTTTTTGTATATTCTTTTACTTCATTTATAACATTTTGTAAATCATCTTTGTGGATTATATCTTTGTATTTAAGCTTTAATGATAAAAAATCATCTTTTGAATAGCCAAAATCAGTGATGTTATTTGATACATATTCTACTGGCCAACCTTCACCAGTATGCCAAATGAAAACGATAGTTTGACTGCTATCTATAAAGTTATTTACCCTGTCTAGCATCTCTTTTAGTTCTTCTTCTTTTGTAAAGTCTTGGTATATAGCCATTATGTTGCCATTTTTAAGTTTTATGACCTCATTTTTACGCCAACCCTTAATACGCTTATCCTCATATAACCTTGTATTAAGTATCTCTTTAGTCCCAGTTTTATAAACTCTCTTTAAAACATCATAAAGACCAAATTTTTTAACACTAGGAAAAATTTTGTAAAGAGATTTACCAACCACCAGTTCTTTTTTTAGATCTTCAGTTTTTTGTGCAGAGGTATTTAAATCAATAATTATAAAATTGTCACCATCCCATTCATAAACAATTATATTTATCATTAAGCTGTCTATTGGGATTTCATATAAATTAGATTTTTTCATTTAATATCCTTATAGGAGTTTCATTATTAATTATTGTAACGCAAAAAAACTTAAATAATTTTTTTAAACTTTTCTATTTATATGCCGGTTTTGTTAAAATTCTACTATCAACATAACCACGGCCAACTGTAAAATGGTAAAGAGTTTGAAAATAGTTGTTCTTTAGTCCTAAAAGATTGTGCATTGTATCATCTAAAAAACAGCCAATTCCTGTTCCTGATAGTCCTAATGAAGTGGCTTCAAGATAGAGTTGTTGACCTATCATCCCACATTCCCAGTAAAGCTCTTTATCTCTTTGGTTTCTAACAAAAATATATAGACCAGATTCATAATCTTCTACCCTATGAACAAATAAAACTAAGTGGGCTGAATTTTCTTTTGCATCTTGGGAATTATCTACACTACTAAGGATAGTATGAAATTGTTGGGCAGTAATAAGTGAAGTTTCTTTATCCATAATATGAATGCTTCTACGGTTGCTGCTATCCCCATAGAAAACTCTAAGAGTTGAGATATTGATTCTTTTATTAGTGGTGCTGATGGTAAGTTAGTATCTAAAAGGTGGTAAGGGGGAGTAGTATTATCAAATGATAAAGGAAGTTTTATACTATCTGCTCCATTATAGTTTCTAAATGGATTAGGTTGAGTGTTTCAGTCCATATATCCAAGGGAACGAGCATATCTATGTTGGGAATGTTTAGTTCTTTCATGGTAATCAAATACCGTTTGTAGTTCATTATTCATCTCTATGGTTTAATCATTTTTTCTTAAACCTTTCACAATTAAAACTAACAGCACCGTATTTAAATTTGGAGCCAATCTTTTTTGATGAGGTTTAACAAACTCAATTGAAGGTGGAGTATTCTCTCACATGAAAAGTATGGTTAGTTTACATCGTGGACTTACTAAAAGTATGAAGCTTAGTTTGGTTGATTTTTACTTGATGAATTTAGGTAACAAATAGTTAAATTATGTATCCGTTTTTTTCATTAAGCCAAATCTTTAAAGCTCATCAAGACTGAAAATTTCTTCTTGAGTATCTTGCTCTCTTGCATAAACCGCTATCTTCTGATCTTCATTGATAATGTGATCAATTAAAATTCGTTTTGCAACTACTCTCATTTTTGTTTTTATTATACTTAATTTGGCGGGTTTTTGTATAATGGTTGCTAAACTTTCTATGATCTGTTCATGTATTTCATGATGTTTTTGGAGGCCAGGATAGCCTATGCTTTTCATGTACTCCTCCTCATCTCTAAAATGAACAATTGTATAGTCTTTAAATGCATATAAAATTTCGCGTATCTCCTCTTTAATGTTGGGAGATTCTTCTAAATCGTAAAGTTTATTGACTATCTCAAATAGTTTTTGATGCTGTGTGTCAATGAAATCAATACCTATTGAGTAGTTGTCTTCCCAATGAACTTTTTTTTGATGTGGCATTGTTTACTCCTCGTCAATCATCTGTTTGATATTGTACCTCATTTTAACATGAAATATAATTTCTATGAAAATTTTAGGTGTAAATTTATTTTTTAATTTGTTGCGTACACCTCCATCAATATTTAATCTTTATAATAAAATTAAACTCTTTTCAAATTAGGAATATTAATTGCTTTATATTAAAATATTCTAATGAAAAAATATTTATTATTTTCTCTTAACAATATAGATTAATAGTCATACTTCTAGAGAGTGTGGAAACTGAAGACTTTATAAACTCAAGTCGTATTTCCTTTAAAATTATTTTGGAGAACAATTAATGAATCCTATACATCTTAGCACAAATAATGTTCTAGAAGAAATCAAAAAGATATCCCAAACCCATACCATTCCAATCAATAAACTATATTTTGAAATTAACTCTGTCAGTACATTCATTAAAAATGGCGATACTAAATTCATCGAGATGCAAGATGAAGATTTTGAGGAATATAAACAAGAGAAATATTTAAGAGACCCTAGGGTTAAGTTTGAACAAGAGTGTGAAATAACTATTTTATCAAAGTATAAAAGTCATACTTTTGAAAAGTTTACTAGTGAAATCGAATTTAACAAGAATCAAACTCGTGTATATTTAATAATTAAAAAAGGCTCCGAGCTCAAATACAATGATGCACTGTATAACGATCTTTTAGAATATATAATACAAGAGAAACTCAAATCGAATGTTATGGTAAATCTTTTTGAAGCTGAGTACGAAGAAATAATCAGACAATATGTAGATATCATAGAAAAAATTAAAATCTTAACATTTAAAGAAGATAAAAAGATTTTAATTTCTCAAGGTTTAGACGAAGAAAAGTCCTTTAAAGCAAATTTAAATATGACTATAGAAGATAACTATAGCAATGATGTAAATCCAGACGATGAGAATGCAAAAATTGATTATGCAGATCGTAACTTTTTACTTAGCTGTAATGTAGGTGAGGAATTGTTTGAGTTTATAAAACCAAAACAGGGAAAGAATGGTCGAAACTGTAAAGGAAATTTGATAGAAGTTGAGACTATTGACTTAGAAGCTAAACCAATATTTACAGTAGATGACAATATAGAAGTTGAGGATAGTTTTGAAAATATAAAATATTTATCCTCAAAAAGTGGTTACCTAATCAAGAAAGAGAATAAATATGAAGTCTCAAATAGCATTGATATTGATGAGATATCTTTTAAAACTACGGGAACTATAGATAGTGACCTAGATAGGGAGATAACCATAAATGTGATTAAGGACGATCCACTAGAAGATGCCATAGAAGAGGGGATGCATGTAAAGGTGCAAAACCTCTTTATAACTGGAAGTATTGGCCCAAATACGGAGGTAGAAGCTAGAAATGTATCCATAAGTGGGCAAACACATCATAACTCTATAATAAAATGTATGAAAGCGGAAATAGGTGTTCACAAAGGTGAAATCACTGGTCGAGAGATAGCGGTAAAAACTCTTGAGGGCGGTGAAATCATTGCGGACATTGCAATTGTACAGAATGCGATGAGTGGTAAAATAACAGCAAAAAGAATTGAGATACACACACTCGGCTCACATATAATTATGCATGCATCCCAATATATAAAGATTGAGAAAGTTCGTGGTGAAGAAAATAGGTTTATTTTTGAGTCTTCTGCCGAAAGTGGACTTGATAGTAATAAAGTTGACAGTAAAAACTATTTAGAAAAGCTAGAAAAAGAACTAGATGATCTCAAGGAAATTTTAAAAATCAGTACTGCAAAACTGAAAAAGAATTTAGAACAGTGTAAAAAAATAAAGGCTAGTATAATTAAAAATAAAATGAAAGGAATTCAAACCTCGGCAACTCTTATTAAAAACTTTAAGGTATGTAAAGTGATGCAAATACGCTACAAGAAAACAAAAGAGAGTTTTGAGTATGCAAAAGAACAGTATATAAAAGAAGAGACTAATCACTCTAATAACTCAACAAATATTCTAGATGCACAAATAACTACAAATGAAGCATTAAGAGGATTTAATAGTATAGTTTATAAATTAGAAAAATCCGATGTTAAAATAGAGTTAAAAACAAATGAAAGTATGAAAGAAAAAGTATTTAAGGTTGTTGAAAATAGCGATGGTGTTTTGGAAGTTGTAAACAGTAAATAATATGAATTGTTGTAGCATTTTTATGCTACAACATAATTATTTTATATTTAGTTATTTTTATTATAGAGAAGATAAAAATTGTTCTTTGTCTGTTTTAAATCCATCAGAAGATAAGATTTTTACTTTTGCAATATTAAACTCTTCATCTGATACACCACCTATTGAATGAAGTTTGTTAAGCAGATTTAGATTTCTAAGGATATGCTACTTGAATTCTCTTTTTTTCTACATTTATATTATAAGAGATTGCTAAAGATACTGGACTTGGTCGTGAGAGTTTGTACAAAACTTTTGCAGAGGGTTCTAAACCAAAGTTTGAAACTGTTATGAAAGTTCTAAACTCACTTGGGGTGAAACTTCAGGCTACTGCTTAAAAATACCCCAAAACCTCTACAGCTACAAATATAACTCCTAAAAATAAAAGTGAAGATAAAAATACCAAAGCAGTTACAACTCTTGGTTTACAGTCATATAGTGAGGCTAGATTTACATTTGCTACAGCTAAAGGCATCATCAACTCTATGAAGATTATCCCTTTTATCATTGGGTCTAGTTCTATATTTATTAGGACAATAAATGTTATGGCTGGTAATAAAATGAACTTAAATGTTAAAACCCAAATCACTAAGGTTTTACTAATCTCTTTTATCTTGGTTCCATAAAGATAGATTCCAAAAAGAAAAAGTTGCATTGTCATTGAGGCGTAGGCACCCATCATTAGAGTGTTTAAAATCGCACCGTCTGGCTTGTAACCAAAAGTTCCAAGAAGTATTGCGATTATCGCTGCCCAAAGTATAGGGAGTTTTATGATATTTTTTAGGGATGTCTTGGTATCAAAACTTCCACGAGAGTAGTAAAAAACTCCGATGGTGTAAACTACAAACACATTTACAAGATTTACAACAGTTGTGTAGGGGATAGACTCTTCACCAAAGATTGCGATGTTTATAGGGATTCCAAGATTTCCAGTGTTTCCGATAATAGCGGCAACAGTAGCTATGGAATACTCTTTTTTATTCTCAAATAATAGTTTAGCTACAAGAGCAGAGACAACTAGAAGAACTGCGACTATCCCAAGATAGATAGATGGAGCGTAGAGTAAAGTCACATCTATTGGACGGATGAGAAGACCCCAAAATGTTAGAAAAACTTGTAGGAAATAAACATTTATAAGTGTGATGGTCTTATCATCGATTTGTTCTTTAAAACTCATCTTGGCGATATAACCCATAACTATAAAAATATATATACTTAAAATCGAAAAAATTATTGAACTCATAGTTGTATTATATTATAATCTTTCATGCAAACAATTCAAAATATAAATAATACAATAAAAGAAAATTTGGCAGTAATGGTGTACTTTTCAGCTCCAACATGTAATGTATGTCATGTACTAAAGCCAAAACTACTTGAAGCACTTGATGAGAATTTTAAAGAGTTCAAGATAGAGAGTGTTGATATCTCAGTAGAAGAAGATATTGCCCCTCATTTTGGAGTTTTTGCGATACCTACGGTTTTAGTATTTCTTGATGGCAAAGAGTTTTTAAGAAAATCTCGCCATATGAGTGTTGGTGAAGTTGTAAATGAGATTAAAAGACCTTATGAAATTATGACTTTATAGGGGTTTTGGGGCGAAGGCAAGCCATCGCGTCCGGAAGATAGTTAAGGAACCGAGGGCTTGCCCTCGGCAGAAGTTTATGTTTAGTTATTTTAAGAAAGCTATAAGTGAAGCAGTAACTGCGACATTTAAAGACTCAACTCCACGGTTCATTGGGATTGAGACTGAGTCATTACAAAGTGCTTCAACTTCTTTACTCACTCCATCACTCTCATTTCCTAGAACAAAAATAGACTTAGCATGTGGAACTACATTATAAATACTATTCTTGGCATGTGAAGATAGAGCATAAATCTTAGTATCTTTCAAATCATTTAACATCTCATCTAAAGAGTTACAAAAGTAGATAGGAAGTTTAAAAAGTGTCCCAGCACTCGCTTTAATCACAAGTGGAGAGATTTTTGCAGAACTCTTTTTTGGTAAAATTATCCCATCAACATTTCCAGCTGCACAAGAGCGAATAATCATTCCAAGATTTTGAGGATTGTGAATACCATCAAGTGCGATAAGTCTAAAACTGTCTAGATTTTTTATCTCTTTTGCATTTTGGTAGCTTTTAGAGATAATATCTATCGCTACACCTTGGTCTTGTTTTGCGTTTTTACTTATACGACTTAGTGAGTTTTTCGCATGGTAAGTTATCTCAATATTTCTAGTTTTTGCTAAAGCTAAAATGGTTTTAATAGCCCCATCCGTCTTGTTAGAGTCTGCCATGTGGAGTTTATGAACTTCGATAGTTGAGTCCTGTAAAACTTCTACAACAACATTTCTACCATAAAGTGTAATTATTTTTTCAAAAAAAGCTTTTTTATCTTTGTATTCTTGTGAGTCTTGCAAATTTTATCCTTTTATTCTACGATATTATATATGATTTCTGTTTTATTTTTGATTACTTTTATCTCTTTGATTTGGAGTGTCTCTATTTCTAAATTCATAAACTCTTCTATGCTAGATATATTGTGTTTAGCTAATTCTCTTAAAACTAAACCACGATAAGCCTTCGCCCAGTGACTTACAGTTTTTCCATTTTTGAGAAATTTTAATGAAGTATATGGTTTTGTTACCTTGTAAAACTTATCATAATACCCAGCTCTTAAATCTAAAATTTCATCATTACTAAAGTACAACTCTAATTGATAAGTAAATCTATCTTTATAAAATTTATCAGGGATGATAGTTCCTATATCATTTCCTTGTTTTACTTTGTAGTTAGCAATAGTATCACCACCAAGAACTGCTCCATAAAGATTTGAAAATATAATAGTATTAGTTTTTAAATACTCTTTAGCTTTTTTATCAAGTGAAGAATACTCTAAGTAGTCATAAGCAACCCCTTGATATCTTTCTATCGCAGACATTAAAGGTGAATTGTTAATATCATTTATATAAGGCTTACAATCACTAAACTTTTTAAATCCAAAAAGATTTTTTATAGTCTCTTCATTATCACTTAGAACTATTTTATTGTACTCATTTAAAATTTCATTTCTAGCATCGTTTAAACCCAATAATGCTCTTTTTTTTTCATCTCCACCAGAGTTTTTCCCTTCAGAAGGAGAAAATAATATTTTTAACAATACTCAACCTTTAAATAATATATGTAATTATATCAATATAAATGATATAATTATTTACAATAAGGTGTTGATTTATGAATTCTTTAAAAAAGAAAGTAGGTGAGATTAGAGTATTGGGTGCGTATGGAAGTAAATTTAAAAATTGTGGTACGAGTGCATTTTATTTAAATGAAAAAAATGTAATTGATGCTGGTAATTTAGTTGTTCAACTTGAAGAAAAATCTGCAAATTTACAAAATATATGGATAACACATTCTCATTTGGATCACATATCTGATATAGCATATATAGTAGATAACTATTTTGAAAATATTAAAGAAACAATAAATATTTATGCCTTATCTCAAACTATAATGGCAATAAAAGAACATTTTTTTAATGGTGTAATTTGGCCAGATTTTTCAAAAATAAAACTATTAAACGGTTCTGGCATGTGCATTAATTATGTTGAAATAGAGTTAAATAAAAAATATATGCTATCAGATACAGAATCAATAACACCATTTAAAACTAATCATACAGTTGTAAGTTGTGGATATATTTATAAAAAAGAAGAAACGGCAATTCTTATAACGGCAGATACATACTTAGAAAATAATATAATCGATATTCTTAATAATGATATTTCTATTAAATCAGCAATTATAGAATGTTCTTTTCCATCAAATATGCAAAACCTTGCAAAAAAGAGTAAACATTTAACACCAAAATTACTCTCAGAGATGCTTGAAAATTTAAAAAGAGATGATTTACGGATATATATTAATCATATGAAACCATTATATTTAGAAGAGATAACTAAAGAATTAGCCTGTTATTGTGCAAAGTGGGAGCCTAAAATATTAAAAGATGGTGAAATTATTAGATTTTAGTTTAAAAGCCTTGACATTAAAAACATAATCGACTATAATTCTGGCTCAATTTCGATGCCGACATAGCTCAGTTGGCTAGAGCAGCTGATTTGT
>JAGGWE010000173.1 GCA_021157665.1 Sulfurimonas sp. | reverse complement strand
CTAAGTATGCGATTAAATATAAATTTTTCATTTTAGTGTCACCTAATATCCTAATATCTGTTTTCTAATTTTTGGGTTTGCCATATGCTCACCTCTTAACATTCTAATTATAACTTCATCAAAATCTATGGAGCCATCTTGTGGTTTTTCATAAGCAGAAAAACCATATAACATTGGAGTTCTTTCATTGATTTTATAAAATGCTTCAAATGTGTCAATATATTTTTTTGTATCATTTGAAAAAATTTCAGTTTTTACACTTTTGAGATCAATATTCTCATCTTTAGCCCATAAAATCATACATCCAACATCATCAAAATAGTGCATATCACCATTTTGATTTATAGTAGAAGTATGAATATTTGACTTTGGCAACTCCATGTTACATTGAGGGCAAATTCTCAAATCTTCTTTACTCTCTTTAGATGATGAATCACATGCTGTTAGTATAACAAAAAGTGATAAATAAAAAGCAATTTGTAAAAATTTAAACTTTTTCATCCGATACCACTTTCCCTAAATCCATATATATCTGCCTATTTACCAAATCTTTTACCTCTTCAAGTCTATGTGTAATAAAAAGAAGTACTTTTTCATCTTCATTTTGTTTTAGCAGTCTGTAAAAATCATCTCTTGCTTTAGGGTCAAGATTTGCTGTTGGTTCATCATATATGATAATATTGCTTTTTTTAGCCAAAGAGATTGCGATTAACATCTTCTGTTTCATCCCACCACTTAGTTTAAAAAATGATTTACTCAGATTTGACTTTAAATCAAATTTCATCTCATTTGCATAGTGTAAAATCTGCTCTTTTTCAATATTTGCACTTACGCTTACATAATGCATCAACTCATCAAGACTTAGCTTAATCGGAGGAGGTAGTTGAGGAACAAAACTTATGTTTTCTAAAACTTTAAGACGCTCTTTTATGGGGTCTAAACCATTTATTAATACTTGACCATTATTTGGATGATAGTATCCAAGTATAGATCGAATTAGTGTTGTTTTACCAGCACCATTTGCTCCCATTAGAGCGATTGCCTCATTTTTATTAAATTCACAACTGATATTATCAAGTGAAATATGTGAGCCAAATTTTTTAGTTAGATTTGAAACTTTTATCATTATTTACACCAGATTTTTTAGTTTAAATTCAAAGCTAAGAGCATCATTGTGACATACATCTATACATCTACCACAGAGAGTACAGTCAGCACCAGTAATATATTCATGAGTGATACCTTTTTCTTCTCTTTGCTTATCATATTTAGCTTTAACAATCTCTAGAACATGATTTTCAAAACATACATCATGACATACCATACAGTGATCACAGTTATCATTCCACTCAATTCTTAAAGCAGAAACTTTACCGATATAACCATAAGTTGTACCTATTGGGCATATATATTTACACCAAGCACGACGAGAGAAGAAAACCTCCATAGCAAAAACAACAACTACCCAAATCAAAGCTACACTCCAACCATAAGCAACGGCTCTACTTAGAATACCAACAACATTAAATGTCTCAAATACTATATAACCACTTGTAAAAGAGAGAAGCAGAAATGCTGCCCAAAAGATATGTCTAACTCTATGGTCAAACTCTCTACTTTTGATAATTTTTTTCTTTACTAAAGTATTATGCCATTTTTCACCAATTTCACTAAGAATACCATATGGACATACCCAAGCACAATAAGTTCTACCACCAATTAATAGATAAACTATAATAATAGTTGTTGTACCAATTATTATGTTTATTGGCATGTGGAAAGTTGCTAAAAAGACTTCCATTGTCATAAATGGATCAATCATATGAAAGCCTAGAAATCTAGAACCACTAAGCGTACCCTCTAACATTTGCAAATCTATAAAAAATGACAAGAAAAAGAGAAGATGAACTGTTACAACTACAATCCATCTCTTCATTCTGTAACTAAATTTAGATTTTCCTTCTTTTGTTTTATCAAAAAAAGTTGACCAAAACGATGTTTTTTGTATCGTTTCCCTATTGTTATACTTATCCATTTTAAAGCTCCATCAATTCGCTATAAATTATTTATTATTAAGTGCCTCTGCACGAGCAGGGAATTCACCAATTTCATCAGCAAGTTTTTTCAAATCTTCTTTACTAAGGCTAATAAGTAAACCTTTCATAACCATGTTTTCTTTTCTACCATCTTTAAAGTCAACTAAATCTTTAAATAGTTTTTCAGCAGTTTGTCCAATTAGTTTAGGTCCCATCATTGCTTTTCCATTTTGAAAACCTGAACCATTTACACCATGACATGAAGAACATTTGCTTTTATACATATGACTTACTTTGAATGCTCCAGCATTTCCAGCTTTCTCTTTAAGTGCACTTATCGCATCTCTTTCTTTCTCTCTATCATCTTTCTCTTCTGGGGCTGCTACTGATTGTTTAGCTGTAGCATCTCCAATATCTTGAATAATTTTACCATGTTGCCCACCATGATAAGCGCGACCACCCATAAATGTAAAGACCATTAAACCAAGAGTTACTAGTGTTAAAATTCCTACTACAATATTTTTCATATTTTATTTCCTCATCTTTTTTATTTCTTCATTAAATTTAAATATTTCATCTGCCAATTTTCTAATCTCTTTATCATCCATCATATTAATCAAATCAGTCATTAAAACATTTTTCTTCTCACCAGTTTTAAATTTTGCTATTGCATCATAAATATAATCAGAACTTTTTCCAAGAAGTGATGGACCAATAATTCCATTTGCATAGTCATTGTGACAAGCTGAACATTTTACTATAAACTTTTTGCTCATTTTTCTTACAAGTAGAGAAATCTTTAACTCTTCATATGGGCTTCTTATATTCATATTTGCATCAATAGCTGTCTTTTGTTCTTCATTAACAGCACTTTCATTATTATAGTTATAATAATATGATTTACTTTGACCTTCACTAGCCGTTTTTGATGCTACTTTTATCTCTTTTGCATTTTCATTCTTTATAACTTCAATCTGTGGGGTAGTTGACTCTGATACAATATTTTTCTTTGCATCTTTATCATTATCACTACACCCTGTTAAAAAAGTGAATAATAGAGCTATTGAAGCAATAAACATGCTTTGAACTTTTAATCTTGAATTGTTAAATTTCATCTTAACTCCTTTTATCTGAATAATATTCTTCGTAAGTCATTCTTTGCTTAACTACTATTGATGGAGTGCTTGTAGGACAAACCTCTTCACAAACACCACAGCCTATGCAACCATCATAAATTGCTGGTCTTTTACCACCATCACTATCAGGAACCATGGCAATAGCACTTAATGGATTTGGTATAGGACACATATCAGCACATAGGGTACATTGTTTCCCTTCAAAACTATCAAGCTTTTCAAGTTGATCTAACTCAAGTTGAGTAACATTTATTTGTTTAGAAATAAAGTCGTGCATCTTAGTGTTAAAACCTTTAGGGATAGGAGTATTTGTTACAGCAAGACAAGTCTCTTTAAACTCTAACACAGCTATTCCCATATGAATATCTTCAGCTTTTTCACAATTATGTTCCAGTGCTCCTGTTGGACATGCAAGAACACAAGGAACAGCCGTACAAGCATAACAACCTCTTTTCGTAGCATCTATAAATGGTGTTCCTACCCCATGCCCTTTTCCAAAGTCGGATAATTCTATAGAGTGATATGGACACACCTGAAGACATTGACCACATTTTATACATAGAGCTAAGAATTCTTTCTCCGGAACTGCTCCCGGAGGTCTTAATCTATTTTCTGCTCCTACAGCATAGGGGCTAAATATGACCCCACCACCAAGAGCAAGTCCTAATATCCCAAGTGTAGAATATTTAATAAACTCTCTTCTATCTGTCTGTACCTTCGCCATAATTATCCTTTTATTCTAACTTTTGGTTTTTTATCTTCCATTAAAAATAGAGGTTTAGAAAATGGAGCTAGTTTTCCTAAAAAATTCAACAATGAAATTACAGGAGAACCATAGAAAAATTTAACATTTGGATTGAAAATCCATAGTTGATCAGCATATTGATATACTTTGTGAGCAGTATCACCTATATTGTCACCATCTTTATCAAATCCTTCATAATTATCCCAGTAGTTTCCTTCTATTGTATTTTTATAAGTTTTGGCTCCTCTGCTATCATTTATAATATCTTCAATATTTCCCATAACAGTATTGTTTTTAATAATATTATTCTCACTAATTGAGTGAAAATGTATAGCTTCTGAGTTGTAAAGAAGTTTGTTTCCTTCTATCCAGTTGGTTGTACCCGGCTCAAACGGTGATCTGTCTATATACATACCTCTTGCACAGTAGATTACAGTATTGTCTTTAACTGTGAAATTAGATACATCTTTAAGTCCTATTCCTATACCGGTAGCACCTAAAGAACTTTGTATAACATTACCAGTTGCTATAGTGTCATTACTATACATAAAGAAGATACCAACAGAGTTAAATTTGTAATGATTATTTCTTACATAGTTTTTACCTGCATACATAAAGTGAAGAGAATATCTGCAATATTCACCATAATTTTCAATTATCTCGTTTCCATGTGAATACCATACAACCATATCTCTCGACTTGATTAGAGAATTTTTCTTAACAATGTTGTCATTAGAATACCAAAGTCTCATTCCGTCACCTCTTAGACCCAAGTCTAGATCTTTTGAGGAGATTTTATTGTTAAATACTATAGAGTTATTCACCATTTGCAAATCAATTCCAAATAGACAATTTTCAACTACACAGTTACTTACTTCACAATTATTACATTCTTTTAAAACTATCCCAGCATCAAGTTTGTAGTACAGATTACCACTATTTATCACTTTGATATTTTTAATTGTAACAAAAGAACTCTCTACGGTTATAACAGTTCCTTTATTTTGGGCATCAAGAATAACACCATCTTCTTTACCAATGATAGTAATAGGCTTATCTATTACAATATTGCCTTTATATACTCCAGCAGGCAATTTTAAGATAGAACCAGCAGGTGCATCATCAATTGCTTTTTGCAGTATGTTTGCATCAAGCAAACTAAATGATAAAAGATAAATAGTTAATAGAATTTTATACATCTGTTATGATACCTTTTTTTATTCTTCCATCTCTTTTAAAGCTTTTTGTTTTGCAAAAAAAGCAAGTAAACTCAATAAACTAATAGCAACTATCAGATAAAAACCGATTGTTGGGTACGAGTGAGTTGTAAACTGTGCAATCTTTCCATCACCAAAAACGGTAGGCATAAAGGGTTTGATTTTAAACATTCCCCAGTCATGTAGATTGTGTCCAAAATAATATAACCAAAATGAATAGTCAGCTATAAACAGAATTGGAAGAGAAGCTGGAATCAACATAAAATATGATAAGATTTTTACATTGTACGCGATAAAATAAATCATAACTAGAGATAATCCTAAAAGGGCATAGATACCTATTTCTCTTTCAAGAGTACCACCTGCCCACATTGGATCCATTCCAACATAGTGGTTGATTGTATTCATCTCATGAACTTCACCACTGTATCCATCAAAATGGAAATATACAGGGATTCCCTCTGGAAATGCTTTTTTTGGATAGTTTGGTGCTTCTAATGAAACAGCCCAAATAGGAAGTGAAGCAGCACCAATTTCAGAAGTAGATATTATCATTTTATCTAAATCATTATGTGACTCTTTTGGTGTTGCAACACTTTTATATCTTCCCTGATTGTAAAGATTCCAGGTAAATTTATTTAGAGATGTAACCTCACTCATCTTTTGATCACTTATTTTATTTAGTGCTCCATGAAATCCAATCATTGGAAGGGTAAAAGCT
>JAGGWE010000018.1 GCA_021157665.1 Sulfurimonas sp. | reverse complement strand
AATCTGGCATTATTGCTTTGGTTGTAAATAAAAATCCAAACTGAGCAAGAGCAGCTACTACACCAGCTATAGCAACCGAAATAGCTAATGGCATAATAATTAAAAGAAATTCTCTCATTGTTACAAGGGCAATATCAAGCATAAAAAGCTTATCTAGAGGTGTACCAATAAGAGAAAAGTAGTATTGAAAAATAATAATTATATGCCTACTCATATATGGAAAAAGCATTAAAGTAGCAAGAATGGCTACAAAAAGTGTAATTACACCTGAAGTGTCTTGCGATTTTGGAACATTTCCCTCTTTTCGGGCATCCTCAATCTTCTTATCGGTGGGTTCTTCGGTCTTTTCCTGATCATCAGCCATTAATATTCCTTAGAAGAATACACAAAATCTAAAATAGATTTTTCTTCAGTACCATAGCGGTTAGCGTAATAAAAGGAACTTGTTCCTTTTATGTTAAAATAATAATAAACTTCGGTTTTTTCCTGATCATCAGCCATTTATTAAAAACCTATTTGGCATGTGGATATATATGCCTAGTCCATTTTCATAGACAAGTCTATCCAGTTTGCTTGATGAATAAGTGAACCACTACTGATGGCATCAACTCCACTTTTAGCATAAGATTCGATAGTCTCTAGCGAAATATTTCCACTAGCTTCTAAAAGTATATGAGGGAAATTTTCATCTCTATATTTTACTATTTCTTGTATCTGAGATGGTGTCATGTTGTCACACATTACAATATCACTTCCACATGCCATAGCCTCTTTTGCTATCTCAAAAGTTTCAGCTTCCACTTCTATTTTTGCAGTAAAAGGAATTTGTATTCTAGCTTTTTGGATGTAGCTTTTTAAATCTTTTATAGTTTTTAAGTGAGTATCTTTTATCATTAGTGAATCATCTAAACCCATTCTATGATTTACAGCACCACCAATTCTTGTAGCATATTTTTCAAAAACTCTTAACAGTGGTCTAGTTTTTCTAGTATCAAGAAGTTTAACTCCATAAGGCTTGATAATCTCAACATATCTGTTTGTAAGAGTTGCAATAGAACTTGCATGAAGCAAGATGTTTAAAACAGTTCTCTCAACCTTTAAAATAGTATGAGAATCACCTTTAACAATCGCTAAAACATCACCCTTTTTAAAACTCTCAGAATCTTGTTTACCCCAAACAACTTCAAAGTTCTCTAACTTTGCTAAAACATCAACATACTGAGTTCCAGCGATAATACCATCACTTTTAGCGATAATATCTGCCTTACACGGGACACTCGATTCAACTAAAGCATACAAATCACCTCGCCCAACATCTTGTGCTAATGACTCTTTTACAAATGATTCAATCATAATGCTAACATCCTCTCTAGTGCAATTTTTGCCCATTTTTGAGTTTTTTCATCTACATAAATCTCATTTATAGGCTCACCCTCATCTATAGCTTTTAGTGTTAAATAAACATCATTTAATGTTGTTTCATTCATAGTTGGGCATTCAGGTTTTGTAGAAGATAAAACATAAGTATTTTTCTCTCTTAAACGGTTAACCATGTTAAACTCAGTTCCAACTGCAACTTTTTGCTCTAGTGGAAGTTCTGCAACATATTTAATCAGTTGAGAAGTTGAACCAACAAAATCACTTGCATCACAAATAGCCGGATCACACTCAGGGTGAACAGCTATCAAAATCCCTGGGAATTTCTTTCTATAAAATACAATATCTTCAACTGAAAAAAGCTGATGAACTGAACAAAAACCATCATAACAGATAATATCAGATTCACTTAAATCACTCCCATCACCGATGACACAAGATTTAAGTTCCATCTGGTTTGCAATATTTTGCCCTAAACATCTGTCTGGAACAAAAAGGATTTTCTTACCCTCTTTTAGAGCAGTTGTGATGATTTTTTTAGCATTTGAAGATGTACAAACAAGTCCACCCATCTCACCAACTTTCGCTTTTACCTCTGCATTTGAGTTGATATAAGTGATTGGTAAAATATTTTCATTTGAGATACCAGCTTCATTTAAAGCCTTAACTGCATCATCATACTCAAATCCATTAATCATACTTGCCATTGAACAAGAAGCTACTTTTGGCATAACCACTCTTTTGTTAGGTGAAAGAACTTTTACACTTTGTCCCATAAAACCAACACCACAAAACAGAACAAACTCTGCATCATCATCTCTAGTTCTAGTCGCAAGTTCCAGCGAATCACCTGTTATATCACCCACCTCAAAAACTTCATCTCTTTGGTAAAAGTGAGCAACAACCGTCACACTTAATTTATCTTTTAATTCTTTGATTTTTTGATTTAATTCTTCATTTGTATATTGCAAAAAAATATCCTAAATTTATATTCTTGTAATTATATCAAAAAAATATTTGTCTAGTTATTTAATTTTTTTATATTTGGCATGTATGATTGTTGGCATGTGGGATTATTGGCTGAAAGGCACTCTTTATTTGAGGTAAATATTTAAAAAATTGGAGTAACTAGATAATCAATAATTAAAATTTGAATTGCCAAAAGATTAAAAGAAGAAACTGAAAATTTACAAAAAGCAAGTTAATAAACTAAAGGTCAAGGGATACTCTCCCTTGTTTCCCTCTAATGTAAAAAGTGACGAACCTCAGAAAAGTATAAACTCATACCAAACTCATTTGCAGCTTCGATAATCTCTTCATCTCTGATGCTTCCACCAGGCTCAATTATATTTTTAACACCAGCTTCAGCTGCTGCATCGATAGAATCACGAAATGGGAAGAATGCTTCTGAAGCAAGTGCTGCTCCAGTTACATCTAATCCCATATCTTTTGCTTTTTTCAAAGCACATTGAGCAGCGTCAACTCTTGAAGTCATACCCATACCTACAGCTACCATTGCAGAATTTTTAACATATACTACACAGTTAGATTTTGTAAGAGATGCAACTTTATAAGCTATCTCCATATCTTTCATATCTTGTGGTGAAGCTGAGATTTTTGAAACTAATTTTGCATTTTTAACTTCATCGGCACCAACGATATCAGCATCTTGAAAAACAAATCCACCGTCGATATGTTTAAAATCTTTTTTATCATTTGCTAGAACTAATTTATCACTTCCCATCTCAAAAAGTTTGATTCTTTTTTTCTTAGCAAATACCTCTTGGGCTTCAGCAGTAATTTTACCAGCGATTACAACTTCAAGGAAAATCTCATTCATTTTCTCAGCAAGTTCTTTATTTACAGTTCCATTAACTGCAACAACACCACCAAAAGCAGAAACTGGATCACATTTAAGTGCTTCTGTGTAAGCTTCTAATAGTGTATCTTTTATAGCAAAACCACAAGGATTACCATGTTTAGAGATACAAACTGCATTTTCTTCACCAAAACCAGCAGCAATTTTTACAGCACCGTTCAAGTCGTTTAAGTTGTTAAAACTTGCTTCACCTTTTAGTGTTGTAAAGTTGTTTGTGAAATGATTATCAAACTCATATAAAGCACCTTTTTGGTGAGGATTTTCTCCATAACGAGTATCCATAACTTTATTTCCAACTACAAACTGTTTCTCACCAAAACCTTCGTTAAATCTTTCATTCATATAGTTAGCAATCATAGAGTCATAAGCAGCAGTATGCTCGTAAGCTTTTATCATATATCCACGACGGAACTCTTTAGTATTTTTCTCATTCTCAATCGCATCAATAACTTCATCATAATCAACCACATTTGTAACAATAATTACAGCATCAAAATTTTTCGCAGCTGAACGAACCATTGCAGGTCCACCGATGTCGATATTTTCAATAATCTCATCAAAATCATCAGTTTTTTCGATAGTTTCTTTAAATGGGTAAAGGTTTACACAAACTAAATCAATAGACTCAACACCTAACTCTTTAGCTTGGTCAAGATGTGATTGTTTGTCACGACGGTGAAGAATTCCACCATGAACAAAAGGGTTTAAAGTCTTAACTCTTCCCTCAAAACACTCAGGAAACTTAGTAACCTCATCAATCTCGATAGCTTTAATCCCAGCTTCTACTAACTTTTTATAAGTTCCACCAGTTGAAATAATCTCATAACCATTCTTTACTAAAGAAGTACAAAACTCAACTACACCTGCTTTATCACTAACACTTACTAATGCTCTTTTCATCATATACCTTACTGTAAAATCTCGTTCCCATCGTCCTCGATGGGAATACATATATTAGTTTATAAATTTAAGTATGCATTCCCAAGCAGTAGCTTAGGAACGAGGAGAAAATAAATTATATAATTTTATCTAAATTGAGTTTAGAAAATGGTAAAATAAAGTCATTAAAGAAAAGGATTTTTATGAACAACATCGCTATTTTATGTTCAGGTGGGGATGTATCGGGTATGAATCCTGCCCTAAAACAATTTGTTGAATACTCTTTAGAAAAAAACCTAACTCCTTATTTTATTTATGATGGCTTTGAGGGTTTAATAGATAACGAGATTAAAAAAGCAAGTTATTGTGATGTTGCAGGAATTATTACTCGTGGAGGCACTAAAATAGGAAGTGCTAGAAGTAAAAGATTTATGAAAAAAAAGTTTCGCCAAATTGCAAAAGATAATCTTAAAAAGCTAAATATTGATATGCTTATAGTTTTAGGTGGGGATGGCTCATTTAGAGGTATGGATATTTTTTATAAAGAGCATGGGATAAAATTTTGTGGAATTCCATCTACTATTGATAACGATATAAATGGAACAGACTACTGTTTAGGAGTTGATACTGCATTAAACATCATCAAAACTTCCATAGATGCTATTCGTGATACTGCCTCATCTTTTAAAAGAGCTTTTGTTGTTGAAATCATGGGTCGAGATTGTGGTTATTTAGCACTTATTACCCATCTCACTTCTGGTTCTGAACTATGTTTAATTCCTGAAATTCCTTATGATTTAAAAAATTATGAAAATGAATTTAAAAAACAAATTAAAAATGGTAGAAGATATTTTATTGCTATTGTTTCTGAGGGAATAAAGCAAGATTCACAGATAATAGCAGATTGGTTTGAAAACACTATAGGGATAGAATCACGAGTTTCTATTTTAGGACATATCCAAAGAGGAGGAAATCCAACTGTAAAAGATAGACTTATGGCTTATAAGTTTATTGTAAATGCTATAGATGAACTATTACAAGGTACAAAAGAAAGTATAATTTGTTACGAAGAGAAAGGCTTTAATTTTAAAAGTATTAAAGAGGTTACTAGCACTACAAAAGTGCTAGATAAAAAGTTATTGGAATATCTAAAAAATTAAATATCTCTTTCAATTACGCGTTTAAATGTGTTAAAATAGTTATCTTTTAACTCTTCCATACTCATATAAATATCATTAACTTTGATAGAATTTCCACCAACAGTTCCTATTTTCTCACATGCCAAACCATTTAACATTGATTCAAAAGCTTGAAAGTTCTCTGGTTTAACTTCGATAATTGCACGACTCATAGACTCTGCAAAAATATCTCTTTCATCACTTACGCTCATATTTACATCACAACCTAAACCAGATGTAGCTACCATTTTAGCAAGAGCAATAGCAACACCACCACTTGATGCATCTTTAGCACACTCAAGTAGATGTTTTTTGTTAGCTTCGATAACCAAATCCCAAAGAGCAAGTTCATTTTTATAGTTAATCTCTGGAATAACTCCAGCAACAGTTCCACAAATCTCTTTCATGTATAAAGAACCACCAAACTCTGATTTGCTCTCGCCAACTAAGTAAAGTGCATTTCCTTCACCTTGAAAGCTAGACATTAAAACATTGTTTTGGTCATCATTTACACCAACCGTTGCGATTGATGGAGTTGGGAAAACTGATACACCATTTGTTTCGTTATAAAGTGAAACATTTCCACCAATAACTGGAGTAGTAAGTTCAGCACAAGCCTCTTTAATACCTTCACAAGCTTGACCAAACTGCCACATAACTTCAGGGTTTTCAGGGTTACCAAAGTTAAGACAATCTGTAATCGCCAAAGGTCTAGCACCACTCATAGCTACATTTCTACCAGCTTCGATTGTTGCAGCAGCTCCACCACCCTTAGGGTCGATATAACAGTAACGAACATTACAATCAGCAGACATTGCAAGAGCTTTACCATTTTCTTTTATACGAATAACAGAAGCATCTAGCATCCCACCATTTTTTATAGTGTTAGTTTGTACCATTGAATCATACTGAGTATATATCCAAGCTTTATCTACAACTTCCATAGACTTAATCAAAGTGTTAAATGCATCTTGATTTGATACTTTATCAAAATCATTAATAGTCACAGACTTAATCTCATCTAAGTAAGCTGGTTTACTCATAGGACGATTAAGTTCAGGTGCTTCTTCGCTTACTGGATCAACTGGAACCTCAGCACATTTTTCACCGTTCCAAAATAGTTCCATATTTCCAGTAGCAGTTACTTCACCGATAACAGCAGCATCTAAATCCCACTTCTCAAAGATGTCAATAATCGCTTGTTCTGAACCTTTTTTAGCACATAAAAGCATTCTTTCTTGAGACTCTGAAAGCATAAAATCATAAGGAGTCATATTTTCTTCACGAGCAGGAACTTTATCAAGATGCATAATCATTCCTGAACCTGAACGCCCTGCCATCTCAAAAGATGAAGATGTAAGACCTGCTGCACCCATATCTTGGATACCAACAACATAATCAGTTTTGAAAAGTTCTAAACAAGCTTCAAGTAGAAGTTTTTCTGTAAATGGATCACCAACTTGAACAGTAGGACGAAGAGATTTTGACTCTTCTGTAAATGAATCAGAACTCATAACTGCTCCACCAAGACCATCTCTACCAGTTTTTGCACCAACATACATTACTGGATTTCCAATACCTTCAGCAACTCCAAGAAAAATTTCATCTGATTTTGCAAGACCTAAAGTAAATGCATTTACAAGAATATTTCCATTGTAACACTCATCAAAACTTGTCTCACCACCAATAGTTGGAACACCCATACAGTTACCATAACCACCAATTCCCTCAGTTACACCACGAACTAGATAGCGTTGATGAGCAGATACTTTATCATCGTTCATAACATTACCAAATCTAAGTGCATTTAAATTGGCAATTGGTCTTGCACCCATAGTAAATACATCTCTCATTATTCCACCAACACCAGTCGCAGCACCTTGATATGGCTCAATAAATGAAGGGTGATTATGTGATTCCATCTTAAATACAGCCGCATATCCATCACCAATATCAATAACACCAGCATTTTCACCAGGACCTTGAATAACCCAAGGAGCTTTAGTTGGAAAACCTTTTAAATGTACTTTTGATGATTTATAAGAACAATGTTCACTCCACATAGCTGAAAAAATCCCTAACTCTACTAAGTTTGGTTCACGCTTTAAAATCTCTTTAATATGTGTGTAATCTTCATCAGATAATTTATGATTAGCTAGTTGTTCTTCAATGTTTTCAAGTTGTTGGCTCACGATGGAATCCTAAAAATTGGTTTTTAAAGAGGGATTATATCTAAAAGGTGGTAAAAATAAACTTTTTACAAGTTTATACCGAAGCTAAAGCATCAGTTCCTAAGAGCAATAGGAAAGTTGCTGCATTATTTTGGAAGCGATGATTTATCTTCGCCTTGTGCTAGAGCTAAAGCATCGGTTACATTTTGTTTTAATGAAAAGAAAAATCAACTTTTGTACGGATATTTTTCTTTAAAGAAAAAATATTTTTATACTCTATTTCTAAAATTTCATACTCTTTTTTGGCATGTGGAAGTTTAATTTTAAACTCATCATCAATCTCTTTTCCTATCATAGCTTTTGCTAATGGAGAGTGGACTGAAATTAGTCCATTTTCAGGTTCGCTTTCTAGTACTCCACAAAGAGTATAAATCTCTTCTTCATCAGTATCAATATTTACAACTTTTACTGTACTTCCAAAACTAACCTTGGCATGTGGAGATTTTGAGGGATCAATGATTTGTGATTTTTGAATCATTGAGTTTAGATAAAAAAGTCTTTTATCTATAAAACGAAGTTTCTCTTTAGCAGCATGATAATCAGCATTTTCGCTTCTATCACCTTGGGCTGCTGCTACGAGTTTTTCCTCTGCAGTTTTAGGTTTTTCGACCTCTAGTAAAAATTTAAACTCTTCTACTAAAAGATCATAACCTTCAAGAGTCATCGGCTCGTTGTTAATGATGAAAACCAACTATATAGTAAGTTTCTTTATTTTCTAATTTGTTAATATCTACTTTAAATTTTTCACTAAAATGCTTGATTTTCTCATGTGCTTCTTGTGCTAATTCAGGGCTTGTTGCTTCTACTTTTATTTTAAAATAATCTTCTGAATTTGACAGTGCTACAAATGAACCATCAACTTTTAAATGATCATGTAAATCCATAATATGTTTTTGAATTTTATCATATCCCACGGTATTATTTTCTATTGTTTGAAGTTGTTGAACTAAAGCATCATTTGGTGCGTAACCTAATTGTGTTAGCATAGCATCTCTTTGCATTTTTTATTCCTTGATTTTATTTTATAAAATGAAGGGAACCCTCCATTATTTGTCACGATATCGGAAGTAATTCCGCTACCTTCACTAACGCTTGGTTTTCTTCGGCAGAAGACCCATTGCACTAGTGCAATTTTAACTATTTGTAAAATTTGTAAAAATAATAACATTTTTTTGTAAATATTCAGTATTGATTTATCTCTATGTACTATAATTAGAGAATATAAAATTAAAGAGAGAGAGAAATATGACTGAAGATATACTAAAAAAAATTAAGCAACTTCCACCACTTCCAGAGTCTGCTATGCAGATAGAAGCCGTTTACCAAGATCCAGATAGCAGCTTTAATGATATGGTTAAAATTTTAGAAAAAGATCCTCTGTTAACTGCCGATATTTTAAAAGCGGCTAACTCTCCACTTTATGGATTTTCTCGTGAAATTAACGCAATAAGCCAAGCTGTTGGTCTATTTGGTATGGGTACAGTTCGTGGTTTTGCACTAGCTTCTATCGTTAAAAAATGTTTTTCACTTGATTTATCTCCTTATGGAATTAACAACGATATGTTCTCTGCATTATCTAAAAAACAACATGCACTTGTAATTTCTTGGTGTATCAGAAAAGAGAATAAACTTCTTGGTGTTTTATCCCCAGCTGCATTTCTTGTTGAGATTGGTAAAGTTTTAATCGCTCAACAAGTTATTTCTGATGGAAAACAAGAAGAGTTCCGTGATGCACTAGCTACACTTGGTAATGTTGAAGAAGCAGAAAGACAAGTTGTTGGTGCTGATACTCCTGAAGTATCTACTACTATCTTTTCTCAGTGGAAATTTGAAGAGGGACTTGTTGATGTAATAGGTAACTGTATGAGTCCAGAAAAAGCTGAAGAAAAAGATAAAAGAGCTGCTGCAATTTTAATGGCTGTTCGTGTTGCTGTACCAATCAATGGAGTAGTTACTGATGCTAGTATTGAAGATGCTAAAGAGGTTATTTCAAAATATGACCTTAATTTAGAAACATTCGAAACTGCTATAGAAAACATTAAATAATATAAAATTTGAAATCTCTACTTATAAGGCTCACTCTTGGTTTGAGTGAGCAAGACATTACTCTTGATGAAAGAATACATGTTGATAACTTCATACAAAAAAAATATCTAACTCATAAAAATAATATCTATAAGTTCAATTCTAAATATAGAGCAGGAACATTAGGTCTTGTTCAAAATAATACAGCTTATTTGAATGTCATCGGTGAACTAACTCGTGATCTATTTATTGGTGATGGTGATTTAGCTGATGCTAAAGAGGGTGATTTAGTCATTTCACAAAGATTACTTGGGAAAAAGGGAACTCCATCTGCAAAAATAGTTGAAGTTGTTGGTCGTGCAGTCAGCTATAGCATTAGTTATATAATCATTAAAGATGGAAATAAATCTTTAGTTGATTTAAAAACAGACTATCCAACTGGCGTAGAGATAACACCTGATGAATTAAATGCACATGCCGAAGGTGATGTTTTTAAAATTGACAATACAACTTATACAATCATGGAAAAACTTGGAAATATAAGTGATCCAAAAGTTGATGAAAAAATTGTATTGGCTCAGTTTAACAAGCATGATGAGTTTGAACCAGAGGTTTTAGAGATTGCTTCATCTTTTAAGCCTGTTGATGCTTCAAAGTATCCAAAGAGAAAAGACTTAAGAAAACTTCCATTTTGTACTATCGACCCTGTAACTGCAAAAGATTATGATGATGCAATTTATTGGGATGATGAAAACACAACTCTTTATGTGGCTATCGCAGATGTAAGTGAATATGTAAAACCTTTTGGAGCTTTAGATAATGAAGCTATATATAGAAGTTTTTCTATCTATCTTCCTCATCGCTCTATCCCTATGTTACCAAGACAACTTAGTGAGACACTTTGTTCCCTTCAAGCTCATGTAGATAGACTTTCATATGTATTTGAGATGAAACTAGATTTAAACTCTTTAGAAGTTGTAAAGTCAAAAGTTTATGAAGCTATAATCCATTCAGATAGAAGATTTAATTATGAAGAGATTGATGCTTATTTTGAGGGTGAATTAAAAGCTAAAAATCCTAAAGAACAAGAGATATTTAATTACATCACAAAACTAAGAGTAGTAACAGATAAACTTAAAGAAAAAAGATTAAAAATCGGTTATGACTTTCACTCAACTGAATTAGAGATGAAAATAGATAAAAATGCAAACTTAGAATCTACATCCCATGCAGAGGAAACACCATCTCATGCTATCATCGAAGACTGTATGCTTTTAGCGAACAAAGAAGCAGCAGCACAATTTGATAGAGGAATTTTTAGAATCCATGAGCCACCATCTCAGATGAAACTTCAAATTCTTTATCAAGAGTTAGCAGGTATTGGAATGTTTATTGATATTAAAAACTCTCTTAAAGAGACTATTACAGAGATTCAAAAACAAGCTAGAGATATGGATTTGGAATCTGAAGTTGATACCCTAATCATCCGTTCACAAATGCAAGCGAGATATGCACCTCTTAACTCTGGGCATTTTGGACTTGGGTTTGAAGCTTATACTCATTTTACTTCACCGATTCGTCGTTACTCTGATTTAATCGTTCACAGACTTTTAAAAGCTATCAATAATAACGACACAGAAGAAGGTTCTTATGTACTACGAAACATAGAAGCACTTAGTATGACTATCAGTGAAAAAGAGAGAGAAGCAAGTACAATCGAAGTTGAGTTCCAGCAAAGAAAATTTGCAAGATGGGCTAACAATAACTTAAACAAAGAGTTCAAAGCTAGAATATCTGCGACAGAGCCAGAGATAAAAGCAGAACTAAGAGATGAGATAGAGGGAGCAAGATTAAATATCACTTCAACTGGAGATATTATTCTTTTTGAAGATGTGATTGTTAAAATAGATAAGGTTGATATTGCAAAAGCTAAAATATTTGCTTCAGTAGTATCAAAAATAGAAAAAGATGTATAAAAATGAGTTAGACAACGCTATAAAAAGTGGCAAGATTTCAAATAGTTTTGTATTTTTTGGAGAGTCTAATTTTCTTATAGATATGTACACAAAAATGTTAACAAATATAGAAGATTCTTCGATTTTAGCTTTTTACCATGATGAGTATAACTTTAACTCTGCAAAAGCACATCTCTCTCAAGCCTCTCTTTTTGGCGATAGAAATATTTTAATCATAAAAAGTGAAAAAAAAGTTCCAAAAAAAGAGTTAGATATTTTAATAGAGTTTTGTGAAAAAAATTCTGACAATGTATTTATTTATGCCTACTATGGAAGTGACCATAAAACTTATAACAATAAAAAAACTTTCAATAAATCATCAACAATGAGTGTTAGATTTTTCAATCCAAAAGATTATGAAGCACAAAACATAGTCCTTCAAGTTGCAAGAGAAAAAAATGTAAATATTGATAAATACTCAATTTCACATCTTTTAAATATCCATAATGGAAATGTAGCCTTAGCCTGTAATGAGATGGATAAGTTTAGAGTCTATGATAGAGAAATAACAACAAAAGATATAGAAAACTTAGTATTTGGATTAGCTGAAATAAGCATAGATGATTTGATAAAAAAACTCTTAAATAAAAAAGATTTTAAAGAGGACTTAACAAATATTTTAGAACATGGAGAGGATGAAATAAGAGTAATAACAGCAATAACCTCTTATTTAACACAACTTTATATGTTTAACATTTACATAAGAGTAAACGGCACACCAAATGCCCTAGAGATACTAGGATACCCTGCTCCAAAATTTGTAGTCGATGAAAAAGCTGCAATGTCACTAAAATTTAAACCAAATATTTATTATAAATTGCAAGAATTATTACTAAATAGTGAACTTAAAATGAAAAGTTCAAATGTAGATAAAAATGCAATTTTACTTTCTACTTTGATTCGGATTCAGAAATTAATATAAAAATTTAAAATTTTGAAGATAGATAAAAGGGCTGATTAGACCCTTTTATGATACTAATATAATTGAGTAAAATACCCAATTATAAGTATCACTACTAGAAACTTAAGCAACATCCTTTGTCCTATATATAGCACTCCCACCCAACGCTACCCACAATTTTTTGACAAAAAAAAAGCCTAGCTACCAAAAAAGTAGCTAGGCCTCAGTGCGATATGCTAAGTAATCAACTCAACAGAGAAAGCATGTTGTGTTTCTAATACACCAAAATTATACCATAAATAATTAAATACTAGTTTGTATCTTGATTAACGATTTTGTTAGAACCAATCCATGGCATCATTTCACGAAGTTTGTTACCAGTTTGAGTGATAAGTTTAACCTTGTCATTTGAACGCTCAGCATTCATACGAGGATAACCTGCTTGACCTTCAAGAATGAAGTCTTTTGCAAATCTACCATCTTGAATCTCAGTAAGAATATCTCTCATAGCTTGTTTTGACTCATCATTAATAACACGCTTACCAGAAACATAATCACCATACTCAGCAGTGTTAGAGATTGAGTATCTCATATCAGCAATACCACCCTCAAACATTAAATCAACGATTAGTTTAAGTTCATGAAGACACTCAAAGTATGCAAGTTCAGGAGCATAACCAGCTTCAGTTAAAGTCTCAAAACCAGCTTGAACTAATGCAGTTGCACCACCACAAAGAACTGCTTGTTCTCCAAATAAATCTGTTTCAGTTTCATCTTTAAAGGTAGTTTCAATAATTGCAGTACGACCACCACCAATAGCAGAAGCATAAGAAAGAGCTAACTCTTTAGTAGTTCCTGAAGGATTTTGACCAACAGCGATTAAATCTGGAATACCACCACCACGAACAAATTCAGAACGAACAGTATGTCCTGGAGCTTTTGGAGCAATCATGGTAACATTGATGTTCTTCGCTGGATTAACACGACCATAGTGGATGTTAAAACCGTGACCAAAAGCGATAGTAGCACCATCTTTTAAGTTTGGAGCGATTTCATTTGCATAAATTTCAGCTTGATTTTCATCTGGAAGAAGAATCATTACAACATCAGAACATGCAGTAGCTTCAGCGATAGTAAGAACTTCAAAGTTTTTAGCTTCAGCTTTAGCCCATGAAGAACCACCTTTACGAAGTCCAACACATACTTCAACACCAGAATCTCTTAAGTTTTCTGCGTGTGCGTGTCCTTGAGAACCGAAACCAATCATTGCAACTTTTTTGCTTTTGATTAGGTCTAAACTTGTGTCTTTGTCATAATAAACATTTAATGCCATTGTCATTCCTTGATAATTTTAAGCTTAAACGCTTAAATAATTTTCGGCATTATACTAAAATAAAGCAAAAACTTTTATAATGTCATCAATAAAAAGGAAAAATAATGAAAAAATTTAATCTATTTAAAGAAATAATAATCGCAGACAAGTCATCTTTACTTCAAGCCACCAACTCTGCTAAGCTTTTTGGTATAAATATTAATGGAGATATAATTTATGAACCATTTAATGATAATGAAATTTTCATCTATCAAGGTAAACCTGAAATAGTAGAAGATTTTACTAAAGTATTAGGTAAAAATTATCAAGTTGTTGATGATAAAAATAGAGTTCTTATAAAAGCATTTTCAAACTGGCAAGAACTTATATCTATCAACACACAAAGAGCCTCTTATGATGATACAACAGCAGATGGTGTTGCAGAGTTCTCAAATAAAAAATTAGAAGATATTGGTTGGCAAATAACAGAGTTTAATCTTAGCTATAGAACTTTAGTTGAACTTTTAGAGGAAAAATGTGAGGGAACTATACTTTGTATCGAGCAAGAAGAACCTTATCAGTTCAGTGGACTTGGTTTTTTAAGTGATAACCCACATGCCGAGAAAATCATGTTTGAATACTGCCAAAACATTGCCAAAGAGAAACTTGATAATGATGAAGATTTTGATAAAAATGACTTAGATGATGACCAAGAGGAAGCAGCAAAATTTTTCAACTGTTTATAAATAACTCCAAGAGTAGAAAAGCTTTGCTTTTCTTACTCCTCAAGAAATTCTTCTGGATCATCTAAACAATCCATTCCATCTGAATATTGAACTACATTCGCACCATAAGTATATGTTAATTCTCCACCCATTTTTCCTTGATATAAAATTCCAACTGATAAAAATCCTACTAAAACAATTGCAAAAATTTCAATTTTTATAATCTTTTTAATACAAGCAAACATTTTAATTACAGTTGCTAACCACATGCCAAGAACTAAATAGAGTGCTAAATTTTTATGTTCTTTGAGAAGCAGTTGAGCATCACTTGATAAAAGAGGATAAACTTCAGAAGCATCTGATTTACCTGTAAAAAAGGCAACTGTTAAGAATATTGCTCCAAAAAGCATAAAGCGAGTTGAAATTTTTGACATAAGTTCACTTGGTTTAAATAAATAAGCGATACCTAAAACTAAAGAGAGTAGTGGAATTACTATAGCAAAGTGTATTGAAGCTGGATGTAACATAAGAATACCTTTATTTTAAATTTCTATATAAAGGTATTTTACACTTTAATTTATAATTTTTTCTTATAAATTAAAATTACTTATTTAGTCTAACTCTTACAGATTGTTCATGAGCAGTTAAACCTTCTGTTTTTGCGATTAAAGCACACTCTTCACCAATTTCATTTATAGCTTTTTTACTAAATGAAATTATAGAAGTTTTCTTCATAAAATTTTCAACCCCAAGAGGAGAGTAAAACTTTGCTGTCCCACCTGTTGGAAGAGTATGGTTTGGTCCTGCTACATAATCACCTATTGCTTCAGGAGTATAATGACCTAAGAAAATTGCTCCTGCATGTTTTATAAGTGGTAATAATTCAAATGGAGAATTAGTTGCAACCTCTAAATGCTCTGGTGCTATCTCATTCATTAAATCAATCGCTTCTTCCATTGTTTGTGTAACAATAATTGCTCCACGCTCCTCGATAGACTTTCTAGCTATCTCTTGACGAGGAAGCTTAATTAACCAATTTTCTATTTCTACTTTCACTTCATCTGCAAGTTTTTGTGATGGAGTAATTAAAATAGAACTTGCCATCTCATCATGTTCAGCTTGAGAAAGTAAATCTATCGCTAAATGATTTGCATTTGCAGAATCATCAGCAAGAACTCCAATCTCACTTGGTCCTGCTATCATATCTATATTTACATCACCAAAAACCATTTTTTTAGCAGTAGCTACAAAAATATTTCCAGGTCCTGTTATAACATCAACTTTAGGAATACTCTCCGTTGAATAAGCCATAGCAGCGATAGCAGATGCACCACCAACTTTATAAACATGTTTAACCCCACAAAGATGACAAGCAGCCAAAAGAAGTTCATTTATTTTATTATCAGGAGCAGGTGTACACACTATAATATTTTCTACTCCAGCAACTTGAGCAGGAATAACATTCATCAAAAGTGAAGATGGATAAGCAGCTTTCCCACCAGGAATATATAGACCTGCACTGTCAACTGGAGTCACTCTTTGGCCTAAAATAGTTCCATTTGATTCATCATCAAACCAAGATTTTTGTTTTTGTTTTTCATTATAAACTTTAATTCTATTGTATGCAGTATGAAGAGCTGATTTTAGTTTTTCATCAAGATTATTATAAGCCTTGCTCATTGATTCAGTTGAAATTTTT